>QNAP01000017.1 GCA_003641795.1 Thermotogae bacterium
ACATAACCCACAAGACTCCTCAGCCCTTCTCTCGTCACCGTACGACCATCGAGAAGCACCGCACCTTCCGAAGGAGAGAGAAGCCCCGCGATTATCTTCAGAAGTGTCGACTTACCCGAACCGTTCGGTCCTACAAGGCACACGGTTTCGCCTTCACTCAAAGAAAGATCAACTCTTGAGAGTGCGTAGTCAGCAGCAGGAAGATAACGGAAAGACACGTTTTTAACTTCAAGTTTCACGCGACTTCTTCCTCTCCAAGGCTTCATAAGCAACTGGGACTAAGAAGAGCGTAAAGAGCATCGAGACCAGAAGACCCAGTATGACTGTCCAGGCTATGGGGGACTCCAACTGCGAACCCTCCGCTTGGGCGATCGCCACCGGAAGGAGTCCTATAAGCGTGGTGAGTGTCGACATAAGTATCGGCCTCAGGCGATCCCGTGCTCCTCGAACGATGGCCTGCCTGAGGTTCATCTCGCGCTGATACTGGCCGATTAAAGCCACCATGACTATGGCGTTGTTTACCACTACTCCTACCAGAGTGAGCGCACCGATAAGCACAGGCACGTTAATGGGAAAGTCGAAGATCAACATGGAAAGGGCGACTCCCACCGCTGCCATGGGAACGGTAAGGAAGATGATGAACGGTCGCTTCAACGACTCGGTTTGAGCTGCTAAAAGCATGAAAACGAGAACCACCGCGACGAAAATCGCAAACTCCAGATCTCCAAGGGTTTCGTCGAGTGACTTTTTTTGACCACCTATATCGTACTCCAGGTTGCGAAATTCCGGGCTCTGGAGCACCTTTTCGACCTCTTTGGACACTTCGCCCAGCGATCTGGAAATCTCCGTTATTTCGACGTACGCCACACGCTTGCCCATGTTGTGATCTATCCCGAAGGGCAGATGTACGCGGTTCATGCGCGTGATCATACCGAGAAAGACTTGTCTTCCAAGTGCACTCCAAAGTTGGAGTCGTGGAGCATCGACCAACAAATTTGAACCTTTCATGTGGAGTTTCAGAGGCAGTACCTTTCCATCAATCTCCACGTTACTCACATCTTTCCCCATAGTGTAGGACTGTAATTGCATGAAGATTTGCGCTGGTAGTATTCCATTCACCGCGGCGGCGTTCCGCTCGATCTTAAGATTCACCACTTCCCTCATCTTGTCGACACTCGTTGTGACGTTTTCCACTCCATGGATTTTCATCAAGCGTTCTTTTAGTTTCAAGGCCTGATCTCTGATCTCCTCAAGGGAACGCCCGTACACCCTGATCGTCACCGGGTTTCCAAAGAGTAGGGAGAGCTCCTGAGATGAAGACGAGACCTCAAACTTCAGCTCTTTCGGTTTTTTTTGGCGGATGAGTTCAACGAGCTGTTGTCGCTTCTCCTCCAGAGTGCGGTAGGGACCCGAAAGCATTACGTACAAGACGGCCTTGTTTTCACTGGCACCGAAGACTTGCGCGTATATGCTCGTTACACCGATCTCGCTGTAAAGGGTCTTTATGCCCAACTCTTTGCGATGCTTCAAGAGTTCTTCCTCGATACCGGATAGTAGTTCAGCCGTCTTCGTGTAAGGGTACTGCGTCGGAGCTTCGAAGCTCAGCTGAATTGTATCACTGGTGAACTCGGGCATAAAGCTGAACGGACGGTTGAGAAAGACAAATATCGCTGCTGCCAAGACTCCCATTGCGATAAGAGTGACGATCCATTTTCTGTTAAGGGAACGATCCAGTACAGCGGCGTACCATTCCTTGAATTTTTCAAACCCCTTCCATTCGATCGGGCTGATCCAACGCGACGCTGCGGGAATTACCAGCAGTGCCACCAAGAGTGAAGATGCGAGAGCCAGGGCAAAACTAATGGCGAAATACTTGAAGAGCGTTGCTGCAAAGCTCTTTGTGAAAGCGAACGGGATGAAGACTGCCATCGTAGTAATGCTGGACGCAAAGATAGCCCCCCAGACTTCTGCCGTGCCATGGCCGGCCGCATCTGAGTACTTCTTTCCCATCGACATGTGTCGATAGATGTTCTCAAAGACCACGATGGAATTGTCCACCAGCATACCCACCGCCATAGTGAGTCCACCTAATGTCAGCAGATCCAGGCTGATACCGAAGAAGTAAAGGAGGACCAATGCCATGGTGATAGAAAGAGGTATCGATAGAGCTATGATGAGCATGGGTAGAAATCTTCTTAAAAAGGCTAAGACTACCACGGAAGCAACAGCTGCACCAATGAGTAGGTTTCTGATCAGATTCCTCACTGCCATCTCAGTGAACTGTGCTTGATTCAATATTTCCTTGTACTCTATGCTGCTCTCTTTCAAAGCGTTTTTGATCTGCCGTACTGTGTTCACTGTATTGGCAGACGTCCGTTTTCTCACCGCAACGATCTCTTGAACCCTACCGTCGACGTGGACCTCGCCGTGAATTTCTTCAGGAGTCACCTTCACTTGAGCAATCTGTTTCAATCTCACTGGGATCATCACTGGAAGCGACGAATTACTTCCAAGATTCATTGCCGAAAGACCCTTCATTCCCTTGAATCCCACGATGAGGTTCTCCAGCTCTTCGATGCTTTCAAACCTGCCATCTACAGCCATTTGGTACACGTTACCTCTCTCGTCTTTCAGTTGCCCAAAGGGATATACAGCGTTGCCCGCGAGAAAATACTCCACCACTGAGGGATCGAGTTCGTACTTTTTGAGCTTCTCCGGATCTACCTCAATTTCGACGTATTCTTCAGGCTTACCCATGATCTCAACGGTGGATACACCCGGCACCCGCCTCACAACACTTACGGCACGATCCACTTCGTCATCGGCAACCGAAAAGATGTAGGCGGGAATGATGGAAGGATCTATCTCCACTACGAAGGGCTTTACTCCTTCAGGGAGGAAACCACTGGAGGTGCTCACCGATCGCTGGAGTCTCGCTATAGCCTCGCTAGCATCTATACCCCACTCGAATTCGACAAAAACGTACCCCAACCCGTCGTATGCGGTAGAGTAGAATCGTTTCACTCCGTCCACCAAACTCACGGCGTCTTCCAATGGACGTATTACCAGTTCCTCGATTTCTTGTGCCCCCGCTCCCATGTAGGAAGCGACAACGATGGCGTAAGGATAGTCGATGGAAGGCAAAAGCTCCAGATACATGTTCGACACAGCCACAAAGCCAAGGACTACCACAGCCAGAAGGAGCATCAGAACTGCTATTGGTCTTTTTGAAGCTCGTCGGGCGACGCTTTCCACGTTACTCATCCTCCTCTTCGAAAAGTTTGAGCTGATCGGCAGCAAAACGCTTCTTTCTCGTATTGGCTATGCGCCTGACTTCGGCGTTGGTGAGTATTCGCAAGCTCTTGTCGAGTTTGGACTGAGATTCTATAATATCGAGAATCTCTTTGGCTCGCTCTATGACTGGTTCGGGTATGCCAGCCAATTTTGCAACCTCAACTCCATAGCTTTTATCCGCCGCACCATCCACTACCTTGTGGAGGAAAAGAACACCATCCGGTGTTTCCCTCACAAGAACAGCTTTGTTCACGATACCGATATACATACGTGCAAGTTCTGTAAGCTCGGCAAAATGGGTGGCGAAGATCACGTAAGCTCTGATGGCGTTGTGTATGTACTCAGAAACCGCCCATGCGATGCTGATACCATCGAAAGTGGCGGTTCCTCTGCCAACTTCGTCGAGCAAGATGAGGCTTCTCTTGGTTGCGTGGTTGAGTATAGTGGATACCTCTGCCATCTCCACCAGAAAGGTGCTCTTTCCTGAGGTCACATCGTCCCGTGCTCCAATGCGCGTGAATATCCTATCGAAAATGGGGAGTACCGCTCTCTCCGCGGGCACGAAGGACCCCATCTGTGCCATGATGGCGATGAGGCCTATTTGTCTGAGGTAAGTGGATTTACCACTCATATTGGGGCCTGTGAGTATCACGAAGCGGTTTTCTCTGTCCAAAAGGAGGTCGTTGGGTATGAACTGATCGACGTGGCGTTCCACCACTGGATGCCGCGAGTTAATGAGTTCCAAGCCACCATCGGACGAAAACTCTGGCCGCACGTAGTTGTATTTGAGCGCGGTTTCCGCGAAAGAGGCGAGTACGTCGAGTTCAGCAAGCCACCTACCGAGTTGGCGTAACTTTCCGGTGTTTTTCGCTACTTCCTCACAGACCTCTTCGAAAATAGCGCTTTCCAGCTCTTCAATTCTCTCTTGTGCCGAGAGTACTCTTTCTTCGTACTCTTTGAGTTCAGGAGTGACGAAGCGCTCGGCGTTGACTAACGTTTGCTTTCTCTCGTACTCTTGCGGTACTTTGCGAGCCTGACTTTTGGACACCTCGATATAATAGCCGAAGACCTTGTTGTATCCTACCTTGAGGTTAGGTATCCCTGTTTTCATCCGTTCTCTGACCTCAAACTCCCTCATGACCCTTTCTCCATTGGAGAGGAGTTCCCGGTATTCATCGAGCTCTTGGGAAAACCCCTCTCGCACCACTCCCCCACTACCTACCGGACCTTCGGGCGCTTCCATGATGGCACGCTGAAGCAGCGTTGACAACTTGTCACAAGAATCTGGAAAGTCGAGAAGTCCCACTAATTCTTCGTTGGTCTCGAGCGCTTCTTCGACGGCAGGTACCACCTGGAGCGTGGTGCGCAACCGCACAAGGTCCTTTGGAGAAGCCTTTTTGAGATTTACACGGGTGACGATTCGTTCCACATCGAAGACGCCGCTCAGATACTCCCTGATTTCGGCGAGAAGTGTGTGATCTCTCACAAAAGCTTCGACGATGTCAAGCCTCTCCTCTATAGTTTTTCGATCAAGAGAGGGAGCTACTATCCACGATTTCAGAAGGCGCGCTCCCATCTGGGTCTTGGTATTCTTCAGCGTGTGGTAAAGACTCACGGGTTTTCCAGATTGCGAGGTTACCAACTCCAGGTTCTCCACAGTGCTGGAATCGAGGGTCATGGTGTCGCTTCTTTTAAATGTCGTGGGCAGCATGAGATGTCTCACTTCGGTTCGCTGCATGAAGCTGAGGTAGCGCAGCATCGCTGCCGTCGCCCAGATCTCTTCTTTAGAAAGCTCTAAGGGATCTATGGTGGCTAGACCATACTGCTTTTTTATCTCTCCCTCGGCAGCGCTTTTGTCATAAAACCAATCGTCGAGATAATCTATGTAGAGAGACGGGTGAAGCTTTTTGAGTTCTCTCCCAAAGGTTCGTTTCTCGAGCGGCAAAAGCACCTCGCGGATGTCTCCACGTTCCAGGAGATCCTCTATGGCTTCTCGGGAAAGCCTCCCCACAAAAAGCTCGCCAGTGGACACGTCGCATAGCGCAAAAGCGTAATCTTCATCGAGGGGAAAGAGAAGGAGTGCGAAGTTGTTCTCTTCTCCAAGCATCCCCTCTTCCACAACGGTGCCAGGTGTAACGATCCTGGTCACTTCTCGCCTCACGAGGCCCTTGGCTTGGGAAGCGTCCTCCATTTGATCGCAGATGGCAACTTTGAATCCAGCGTCCACTAACTTTCTCAAATAATTGTCCAAAGCGTGATAGGGTATGCCCGCCATGGGGACCCCGTTCCTCTGAGTGAGTACTATTTGAAGTTCTTGAGATACGGTCTTGGCATCCTCGAAAAACGCCTCGTAGAAGTCCCCGAGACGGAAAAGAAGTATGGCATCCTTGTGTTTTTCTTTGAGCGCTAGATATTGGCGCATCATGGGAGTGAGTTTTCGGGCATTCATCATTCCTCAAGCTCTTTCAGGAGCCTTTCAAGACGTTCAGTCCTCACCTTCAACTCCTGAAACTCCTTGCGTTTTTCACTCACAATCTCTTCGGGTGCGTTGGATAGAAATTTCTCGGCGGCGAGTTTTCTCTCCAACTTCTCCAGTTCCTTAGAAAGTTTCTTGAGCTTTCCGGAGATTCTGGCCTTCTCCCGTTCGATATCGAGCTCTTTAAGCGAGACGAAGACCTCCAAGAAGTCGTCCACGTAAGCCACCGCTGAACGATGAGGTTTTTCGGATACCGCCTCCAACTTGGAAACGTTTCCCAACCTCGCTATGTAGTCTTCCAAAAGACCATCGAAGGAGTGATCCTTAGAGATGTAATACGCGTCGACTTTCTTCGACTGCGGTATGTCCATCTCTGCTCTAACGTTACGGATGCCCTTGACCGCGTTCATGATCAAACTGAAGAGTTTCTCAGACCGTTCGTCTATCAACTCTTCCACAACCTCCGGCCAAGGCGAGATGGTGATGGAAGGCCCCGATCTCCTCGGAAGCTTGCTCCACAACTCCTCCGATAAAAACGGCATGAACGGGTGGAGTAGCTTCAAACTTTGCTCCAACACGTGTACCAGAACGTTCTGAACCGTTTGGCGTTCTGTTTTTATGGATAGTCTAAACTTGGAAGATTCTATGTACCAGTCACAGAGTTCACTCCAGAAGAAGTCATATACGGTCTTCGCGGCGATGTTGAACTCGTAGTTCTCGATAGCTTCACTCACCTGGGCGATGACCTTCTGAAGTCTGGAGAGGATCCATCTATCGTCTAAGGACAGGTCAAGCCCTGAAAGCGTCTTCCTTTCATAACCTTCGAGGTTCATCAACACGAAGCGTGATGCGTTCCATATCTTGTTGGCGAAGCGTCGATGTGACTCGAAGAAGCGCGGGTCAAGTTTTATGTCCTTTCCCTGCGCTGCCAGGATCGCCAGCGTGAACCTCATAGGATCTGCACCGTATTCTTCGATCACATCCAGAGGGTCTATACCGTTTCCCAGAGACTTGCTCATCTTCCGTCCGTACTTGTCCCGGACAAGTTGGTGGATGTACACGTGAGAGAAAGGCTTTTCGCCCATGAACTTGAGTCCCATCACGATCATGCGGGCTACCCAGAAGAAGATGATGTCGAACCCCGTCACCAGTAAACTGGTGGGATAGTACCGCTTCAGATCTTCTGTCTTCTCCGGCCAACCCAGGGTTGAGAAAGGCCAGAGTGCTGAACTGAACCACGTATCCAACACGTCTGGATCTTGCCACACCTTCTCGCCGCCACACTTTGGACATTTGTGGAGTTCTTCTTCGCTGGCCACAATGCTCCCGCAATCGTCGCAATACCACACGGGGATACGATGTCCCCACCACAATTGTCTACTGATACACCAATCGCGAACGTTGTACATCCAGTTGAGATAAACCTTGGTCCATCGTTGTGGGAAGAACTGGACATCGCCTTCTTCTACCACCTTTATTGCTGCCTCTGCCAGCGGCTTCATCCTCACAAACCACTGATCTGAAAGCTTGGGTTCCACAGTTGAATGACACCTATAACAATGCCCCACCGAGTGTTGGTGGTCTTCTACCTTTTCCACGAAGCCTTCGCGTTCGAGATCCTCGACGATGGATTTCCGAGCTTCGTATCTATCCATTCCCTGGTATTTACCACCATTTTCGTTTATACGAGCCGTATCATCGAAGATGTCGATGATCTCCAAATGGTGCCTCTGAGCGATTTCAAAATCATTAGGATCGTGGGCAGGCGTGATCTTCACCGCACCAGTTCCGAACTCGGGATCAACGTATTCATCCGCGATGATGGGAAGCTCTCTTCCAACGAGGGGAAGGATGGCAACCCTTCCTATGTACTGGCTGTATCGCGAATCCTTTGGGTTCACCGCCACCGCGGTGTCTCCCAACATGGTCTCTGGTCTTACCGTGGCAACGATAATGTATCCTCCATCTTTTAAAGGATATCTCACATAGTAAAGCTTGGCCACCTCTTCCTCGTGCTCTACCTCTTCGTCAGAAAGTACCGTCCCGCATCTTGGACACCAGTTGACCATGTACTTCCCCTTGTAGATGAGCCCTTCATTGAAGAGGTTCACAAAGACTTTTCTGACAGCTCTGTTCAACCCTTCGTCAAGTGTGAAGCGTTCCCGTGTCCAATCAACTGAAGCACCAAGGGATCTTATCTGTGTTGCGATTTCCTTTCGATACGTCTTTGCCCAGTCCCGGACTATCTGCAGAAACTCGTCACGTTGGAAATCCTCTTTACGCTTTCCCCGCGTTTCGATCAGGTGACGCTCCACAGCGTTCTGTGTGGCGATGCCTGCATGGTCTTCGCCAGGGAGCCAGAGCGTGTCGAAACCTTTCATCCGTTTGTACCTCACAACTATATCTTGAAGGGTGATATTGAGTGCATGACCCATATGAATCCTCCCGGTGATGTTGGGAGGTGGTATGACTATCACGAAGGGCTTACCCTCCTCTTTGGGTTTGAAGAACCCATTTTCCTCCCAGTAACGGTACCACTTTTTCTCTATGACAGCCGGATCGTAGCGAGTGCCGATCTCCACAAGATCACCTCCGTTGACTATTTTAGCACTTATGGAAACAGCAACCGAGTTCGACAAGTCTGCCTCCTCCTTGTCTAAATACTAAACGCATCACTTTAGAACATCTTTGCTAACAAAAAGTCATGTGAGGCAATGAACCCACGATCGCGCGGGAGAATTATCAGTTTCGACATAAGACCGCTATACAGTTTAGTTACCATTAAATTTATAAGCCTGTATTGAGCTTTCCGTAGGCCTTTTGGCAGACATTAAAATTGAACAAATACCCTTGACACGGTGGCCTTTCATCAATATAATCTGGTTGGAGAGCAAATGAATGGAGGTGAATCGGATGGCTCAGATGGAATACGTGGTGGGTATCGACTTGGGAACGACGAATTCCGTTGCAGCTCATGTAAAAGCGGACGGTTCTGTGGAAGTCATTCCGAACGCCGAGGGGAACAGAATAACACCCTCAGTAGTAGCGTTCAGCAAGAGTGGAGAGATCATTGTTGGTGAGCCTGCCAAACGTCAAGCGATACTCAACGCCGAACGAACTGTCAGATCCATAAAGCGAAAGATGGGCTCCGATTACAAGGTGAAGATTGACGATAAGGAATACACGCCCCAAGAGATAAGCGCGTTCATCTTGAAGAAGATCAAGAGCGATGCGGAAGCGTATCTCGGCGGTCACATAAAGCGAGCCGTCATTACCTGTCCCGCTTACTTCAACGATGCACAACGTCAGGCAACGAAAGAAGCAGGTGTAATAGCTGGCCTTGAGGTGTTGAGAATCATAAACGAACCCACCGCTGCAGCAATAGCCTACGGTCTCGATAAGGCAAAAGGCGAGCAATTGGTCATCGTCTACGACTTCGGAGGTGGTACGTTCGATGTCTCACTTTTAGAGATTGGAGATGGTATCGTAGAGGTCAAAGCTACCGCGGGCAACAACCACCTCGGAGGCGACGACATCGACCAAAGGGTTATCGACTGGCTCGCGGAACAGTTCAGAAAAGAACACGGAATCGATCTCAGGGAAGACAAGCAAGCTCTCCAAAGATTGAAGGACGCCGCAGAGAGGGCCAAGATAGAGTTATCATCAAAGCTCGAAACGGATATCAGTCTACCCTACATCACCGCTACCAAGGAGAGCGGACCTCTACATCTGGAAGCTCGACTCACAAGAGCAACCCTGGAGTCACTGGCGCGAGATCTTGTGGAAATGACTAGAGAACCCATAGAACGTGTACTCAGCGACGCGAAAGTTTCAGTTGAGGACATTGATGAGATCATTCTCGTCGGTGGTACGACTCGCATGCCCTTAGTGCAGAAGTTCCTAACGGATTTCTTCAAAAAGGAACCCAACAAGAGTGTGAATCCCGACGAAGCGGTGGCAATAGGAGCCGCAATACAAGCAGCGATACTGGCAGGAGAGCTTAAGAAAGATTTGGTACTCGTTGACGTCACCCCGCTTACTCTCGGCGTGGAAGTGAAGGGCGGACTTATGGAACCTATCATCGAGCGCAACAGCAAGATACCCATCAAAAGGAGCAAAGTCTTTACCACGGCAGAAGATGGACAAACTGAAGTTGAGGTCAGAGTCTACCAGGGCGAAAGACCTATCGCAAGAGAAAACATCTTCCTTGGTAGCTTCAGACTTACTGGAATCCCGCCGGCACCCAGGGGTGTGCCTCAAATAGAGGTCGCTTTCGACATCGATAGCGATGGCATCGTAAACGTCTCTGCTAAGGACAGGGCTACCGGAAAGGAACAGTCCATGGTAGTTACCGGGAGGCAGAAACTCTCGCCAGAAGAGATCGAAAAGATCATCCAGGATGCGAAACGCTATGAAGAACAGGATAAGAAACGCAAGGAGCAAATCGAACTCAAAAACAGAGCAGACGATCTCGCCTACACTGTGGAAAAGTCTCTTAAAGAACACGGCGACAAGATTCCCGCCGATGTCAGAGGAAATCTCGAGTCGTTGATCAAAGACTTGAGGCAGGCTATCGAGGAAAACAACTTCCAAAGGATAAAGATACTCTTCGACCAACTCCAGCAGGAGAGTACCAAGATAGGACAGTACCTCTATCAAGCACAGCAAGCCGCCGCAGCAGGCGGAGAGGATTCTAAAACCGGTGACGGAAGTAACGACAGTGGTACGGTCGACACCGACTACGAAGAGGAAAAATAAAACAGAGGGTAGGAGGTGATAGATATGTTGCTCGACATTAGGAGGGAGGATTTTTTCAGACCGTTCCGTGAACTCCAAAGAGAGATCGACAGGCTCTTCGACGATTTCTTCAGGACAGAGAGAAGGGAGCACACCAGCTTCCTACCGGATGTGGACATATACGAAGACGACAACAAGATCTATGTCGAAGTTGAAGTCCCCGGAATGAACAAAGAAGACGTCAAGGTAAAGATTGAAGATAACGTGCTGACCATATTCGGCGAGAAGAAACAGGAGAAGGAGTCCAAAAAGCACAACTACCACGTAGTGGAAAGGAGCTACGGAACCTTCCAAAGATCCTTTGCTTTGCCTGACTATGTGGACACCGAAAAGATCAAGGCCAGCTACGACAAAGGTGTTCTCAAGATCGAGATCCCAAAGAAGGAGTCAGCAAAACCCAAAGTAATAGACGTGAGGATCGAGTGATAGTGGTGGAGAGGGGCGGGCGGAATGCCCGCCCCGATTCATTTTCAGGAGGTGAAGTGCGTGTTCAACCCAGAGGATTTCACCCAGAAAGCACATCAGGTGATGATGTCCATACAAGATATCCTCAGTAGATTCAAGCAAAACCAGCTCTCCAGCGAGCATATTCTGTTGGCTTTGCTGGAGGACGGTGAAAACGTAGCAGTGGAGGCACTGCGAAAGATAGGTGTGGACGTCAAAAGTGTCATTGATGACTTGATCAACGCCATCAAAGGCCTTGGAAAGGTACCGGTTCCAGAGGGTTCTAAGATCGTCCAGATCTTTATTACACCCGACGCGCGCCACGTTATCGAGTCTGCCAAGCAAGAAGCCAAAAGGATGCAGGACGAAAAGATCGGAACCGAGCACCTACTCCTTTCGATACTGAAGCATCCTGAAACCAGTGCTGCGCGCACACTCTACAAGCACGGAGCCTCGCTCGACAGAGTGTACTCCGCGGTTTTAGAAATAAGGAAGAGCGGTGAAAGTCCCGAGGAAGAAAACCTTGATTTTCTCTCGAGGTTCACCATAGATCTTACCCAACTCGCTAATGCTGGCAAGCTCATGCCTGTAGTGGGAAGAGACGAAGAAATCAAACGCGTTATGCAGATACTGGGCCGTAAGACAAAAAACAATCCTGTTTTGGTGGGAGACCCAGGTGTAGGAAAGACCGCCATTGTTGAGGGCCTCGCCCAGCGTATAGTTAAAGGTATGGTACCAGACTACATGAAGAGTAAGAAAGTGCTCGCACTGGACATGGGAAGGCTGGTTGCAGGTACGAAATTCAGGGGAGAATTCGAAGAGCGAATGAAGGGCGTAATCGACGCCATCAAAAAACTTTCGGGAGAAGTGATACTCTTCATCGACGAGATCCACAATGTTGTTGGAGCTGGTAGTGCTGAAGGTTCCATGGACGCGGCGAATCTTATGAAACCCGCGTTAGCGAGGGGTGAGCTCCAGTGTATAGGCGCCACGACGGTGGAGGAGTACAGAAAACACATAGAGAAGGATAAGGCGCTCGAACGCCGCTTCATGCCCATTTACGTTGAGGAACCTTCCCTTGAGGAAACTCTTGAGATACTGAAAGGCGTGAGGCCAACCTTCGAAAAACATCACGGTGTGATGATAACCGATGCGGCTTTGGAACAAGCGGTGCGACTCTCCGCAAGGTTCGTAACCGAGCGTTTCCTTCCCGACAAGGCCATAGATCTCATCGATGAGGCAGCTTCAAAGGTGAAGCTGGAGGCATCCTATGTGCCGCCGAAGGTCGTGGAACTCGAGGAGGAAATCCAGAAGAAAATGGACGAGATAAACGAGGCCGTTACCGATGGCGATTACGAAAAGGCTGCGCAGCTCAAGATCGAGGTGGGCGATCTTCGAGAGAAACTCAGTGCACTCCGCAGCGAGTGGGAAACATCTAAGAGCGAGAAGTTGGTAGTGGACGAGACTGTTGTGGCGGAGATCGTCCAACAGTGGACGAAGATACCCGTCAGTCGAATGCTTGAGCCGGAGAGGAAAAAGTTACGCGAGTTGGAGAAACTCATCCACACGCGGTTTGTAAATCAAGAAGCGGCAGTGGTAGCGGTGGCGGACACCGTCAGGCGTGCGAGGGCTGGATTGAAGGATCCTAAGCGCCCATCTGGGGTCTTCCTCTTCCTTGGACCCACAGGGGTTGGAAAGACAGAGCTTGCTCGCACTCTTGCAGAGGTACTCTTTGGAAGCGAAGAGGCACTGATCAGGATAGATATGTCTGAGTACATGGAAAAACACAGCGTCTCCAGATTGATAGGCGCCCCTCCTGGCTACGTGGGTTATGAAGAAGCCGGGCAGTTAACAGAAGCAGTTCGCAGACGCCCATACTCGGTCATCCTCCTCGATGAGATCGAGAAAGCACATCCAGAGGTTTTCAATCTGTTGTTGCAGGTCTTTGACGAAGGTAGGCTCACCGATAACAAGGGCAACACCGTGGATTTCAAAAACACCATCATCATAATGACGAGCAACGTGGCGAGTGAAAAGATGATGGAATCGGCCGAATCGAGCGAATACATCGATGAAGCACTGATAGCCGAAGAACTGAAGGAAACCTTCAAGCCAGAGTTTTTGAACCGTCTCGACAGCATAGTGATCTTCCAACCGCTCTCCGTGGATGACGTTAAAAAAATCGCAGAACTCAAGCTTCAAGAAGTGGTTTCATTGCTGGAAGAGCAAGGCATCAAGCTCGAGGTTAGTGAAGAAGCGAAGACGTATTTGGCGACCAATGGCTACGTTCCTGCTTACGGAGCCAGACCGTTGAGGCGTCTTATCGAGCGAGAGATCATCAACGAGGCGGCAAAGATGATAATAGACGGTGAAGTTTCTGAGGGTGATACCATCTTCGTGGATGGAGATGAAGATGGGATATATCTGAAGGTCCAAAAAGTAGAATCGTGATGGAATATCCGAAGTAGGGTCTTTAATACATAGCTCAGGGCTAACGCCCAAGAAGCGTGCTTGGATAAAAGAGGTGATAGAGCGAAACTCTACGAAGTTAGGGCTAAGAGCATTCTTACTCCTTCTCGTATCCCTGGCATAACGTACTCTTTAAACCCTTATGTGGGATGCGCCTTCGCGTGCCGTTACTGCTATGCCAGCTTTATGATCCGTTTCAAAAACTACAAGGAAACCTGGGGAAATTTCGTGGAAATTAAGCTGAATGCTCCCCAACTGTTGGAAAAGGAACTGGGAAAGAAACGTCCTGGGACGATCGAAATGAGCCTGGTATGCGATCCTTATCAACCGATCGAAAAACGCTACGGCCTTACCAGAGCTTGCTTAGAAGTACTCCTCAGGTTTTCAACCGTTTCCCAGTATTTTCCTCTATCCATTCTTACCAAATCGCCTCTGGTTTTGCGGGATATAGGCCTCCTGAAGAGGCTTCCTAACGTGGAGGTCGGGTTCAGCATTGGAACTCACGACGAGACGATCCGTCGTTTGTTCGAACCGAAAGCTCCATCGCTACAGGCCCGCTTACAAGCTCTCGAAAAACTAAAGGAAGCCGGAATCCGAACCTACGCACTTGTGGCACCAGTATTACCCATGGACCCAGAACGCTTAGCCTCTATGCTAAAAGACGTGGCGGATAGAGTATACGTCGACTGCCTAAATTATCCCTGGAAAGTGAAAAACATCTACATGAGAAATCACCTGGAAAGCTTCTTGACGGAAGAATTTTGTAGGCATGTCAAACAGGTTCTGACCCGGTACCACAAATGGATATGAAGATACTTACCAGACCACATTTTAATTTCACATGAATCGCTAACAGCATTCTTCACACCCACACAGCATCACAAGCGCTTTCTCTTCCGCTACTTCAGAATCCCACACGATCACACAGCCTCACGAGCGCCGAGTGAGCACTCATACAAACGGGCACCGAGCTACACGGATGTAGCGAGTTTTTTCCCGTCTCCTCAGAATTTCTCACAATCACACAGCATCACGAGTACAGAGTGAGCATCCAAACAAAACGCCTTCGAAGCCGCACGGATGCGGCTGAGAGCGAAGCTGAAGCACGACGCTGAATCGTCGCGCGGGTCG
>QNAP01000018.1 GCA_003641795.1 Thermotogae bacterium
CTCGGCGCTCGTGATGCTGTGTGATCGTGTGGGATTCTGGAGTGGTGGGATGAAAGTGCTCGCTTCGGCGCTTCGCAAGACAAGCTTTCTGCAATGTGAAATTAGAAGAGTAGGATGAAAATATTGAATGTGGGAGGCCTGTTTTTCGTGACACCCTAATCGTGATATTATAAGAAAGGCAAACAACGGGCGATGGAGTCCGCCCAAATCGCCGTAAGGCTGATGACTCCTGCCGAGTTTTCGGTGGGAGTTTTTTGTTTTTGCAACAAGAGAGGTGCGAAGATTGGTTTTAAAAGTGATCATTCCATTTTACAGATTCGATCTGTGGCGAAGGGTGCAAACATTGGAAAATACCGAGCTGTTACGACAGCTCGAACTCTTCCTCACCATCGCAGAGGACATTCAGAACAAGCGAGAAGAAGAGTTCTACAGTCGTCGTTTGAAGGAAGTCGATGAATTTCTTGAGGAGTCACGACGAGAAGTAGAACGATTGTCAAGCTTGTTGGAGGAATACGAAAAGGATAGAAACATCGTTTTGGAGAGATTGGAAAAATACGGCTCCATTCTCAAACACAAGGATCGCGGATCATGACGACCGGGGGTGTTCGAAAGATCGAGAGGACGGTAGGGTTGAGAGCGAACGTGTGTCCGAACCCATTCGTCGCTCGAAGGTCTGAAGCTGGGGGAGTCGAGATTGCAAATAGAGATGAAGTGGCTTTTCTTGTCGAAGCGTTTTGAAATACCGAAGGAATTCGTGAAAAGGCACCGAAGGTTTTTTTCGAACGAAGAAACCGTTATTCGAACTGTCAGAAAACTGTTGTCGAGTGATAACAGTAGCGAAGCTACGAGCGGGTACGAAGAGTTCGAGCGACGGCCGGACCTTGGTTCGTTGAAGGTTCTTTTCGATACCCAGGCTCGACGTTTGTCGAAAGTGGAAACCCAGAGAGCGGTCTTGCGTAGGAAGGTGTACGATGTTTTTATGGAAACCCGGGTCCTGGCCATTCGCTTGGCGGGAACCAGTGCGCACCTTCATTCTCTGGGCTTGATAGACACTGATGAACGAAATCGGGACTTGGAGCTCGTGGAAAAGTACTTGGTACAGCTCAAGTTAACGGGGTGAGCTCTTGTGGAAGAGAAATTCGAACCGAGGATAGAAGAAGTCGAATTTCTTGAGCTGATCGAGTCCGGCTTCTCTGGTTGTCCCGTATGCCAACTCAACCTCGAGACCGTGCGTAAAAGCGCTTTCAGCATACTGTATGAGTTGGTGAACGATCCCGGAATCCGTACCCGTTTGAGAGAAGGGGGTTTGTGTCCTAAACACGCCGGGTTGCTCTTTCAGGTATTGGAAGAGTCTCCAGATCTTGGGTTTTTAGGCATTTCCATCATCCTCAAAGATGTTTTGGATCATGGCACAAAGCTCAACCTTTTTGAACAATCGCCTTACGGCAGAAAGAAAAAGGGACGGAAACGTTCCCACGAGTGCTATTTTTGTAGGTTGGAAAGGGAAGCGAATAAACGGCACATCTCCATCTTCGCCAGAATGATGACAGACCATTCCGAGAGGAAGATCTTTGAACGATCGGAATCGATACTCTGCCTTCCACACACCGTTGAGCTCGCAAACTCTCTTTTTGGAACGCCGCATTTCGAAGAGATTCTACGAATACAAGAAGAAAAACTTCACACGTTATCCTCATTCCTCAAATCTTTCATAGCGAAACACGATTACAGAAACACGATCCCCTTCACCCAAGAGGAAGCTTCAGCGTGGAAGAAGGCTCTGGAGATCATTTCAGGAGGGGTGATTTCCAACAAGAAGTGATGATAAATCGACACGCCCGCACTGCTGCACGTGGGAAGGGTTTCGTGATATAATCAAGTGCAAAATACCTCACCTCGGTTGGAGGCGCTGTTCCTTCTACTGGGGTGGAGGCATATGGAGGGGAAAACATGCCGCTGGATAAGGACACGAAGGCCAAGATCATCGAGGAGTACAGGCTCCACAATGGAGATACGGGTTCAGCCGAGGTACAAGTGGCCCTCTTGACCGCAAGAATTCAGCATCTGACGGAGCATTTGAAAAAGCATCCGAAGGATTTCCATTCTCGGCGAGGACTCATGAAGATGATAGGTCACAGGAGGAAGCTCCTCAAATATCTGAAGCGTGAGAAACCTCAACAGTACAAGGAACTGATCTCAAAGCTCGGCTTGAGAGGATGAACGAATCAAAGAAGGAGTAAAATAGTGGAGCGGGGTATCCGCTCCACTTTTTTGAGGATGTATTTGAAGGGACGAGGTGATGAGAGTTGAAGACTTGGGAAAGAGAAATATTCGGCAGGAAACTCAAAATTGAATATGGGAAAATGGCCAAGCAAGCAAACGGTTCCGTACTGGTGCGTTTCGGGGATTCCGCCCTGCTGGTGACAGCTTGCGCTAGCTCTAAGCCCTTAGAGAATGTCGATTTTTTGCCGCTCACAGTAGAGTATCAGGAGAGGTTCTACGCCGCGGGAAAGATTCCGGGAGGGTTCGTAAAAAGAGAAGGAAGACCCAGTGAAAACGCGATACTTTCTGCACGGTTGATCGATAGGCCCATAAGACCGCTCTTTCCAAAAGAAATGAGACACGAGATCCAGATAGTGGCCACGGTGCTTTCTGCGGATCCCGACGATCCTCCCGATACGTGGGGCATAATGGGAGCCTCTCTCGCTCTGAACTTGTCAGATATTCCATTCGACGGGGTCGTCGCAGGTATCAGGGTGGGATACGTGAATGGCGAATTCAAGGCTTTTCCTACCGAACGAGAAATGGAGGAAAGTAGGCTCGACATCGTTGTTGCGGGAACGGAAGAAGCCGTCACCATGGTGGAAGGAGAAGCGAAGGAAGTCTCAGAGGAAGAGATGCTGAAGGCCCTCGCTTTCGCGCACGATGCTATTAAGAAGCTGGTGGCTTTTCAGAAAGAGATCATCTCAGAATTCGAGATAGAGAAATTCGAGATAGAAAAAACTGAACGTCCCGAAGGGCTCGTCGAATCCTTCGATGTCATGATCGACGAGAGCAAACTTCGCCATTTGATACTGACGCCCGCAAAGCACGAAAGAGACGAGGTACTCAAGTCTTACAGAGACGAACTTCTCGAGCGATTCTTCTCGGAAAAATGGCCCGCAGAGGAGCGGGACCAGGTAGAGCATTTCTTGAAGGAACACTTTGAGGAACGGCTGAAGGAAAAGATGAGAAAGATGGTACTTGAAGAGGGCATCCGTGCGGACGGACGCAAGCCGGATGACATACGGCCTATTGCGTGTGAAGTGGGCATCTTTCCTCGAACACACGGTTCCGCACTCTTCACGCGGGGGGAAACCCAAAGTTTGGGTATAGTGACCCTTGGGGCACCCATGGACGAGCAGATCATAGACACGTTGCTGGAAGAAGGTTCTAAGCGTTTCATGCTTCATTACAACTTTCCACCCTATTCCACCGGTGAGGTCAAACCCATGCGAGGACCGAGCCGTCGCGAAATAGGCCATGGACACTTGGCAGAAAGGGCGTTGAGGAACGTGCTGCCGCCTGAAGAGGAGTTCCCTTACACCATTCGCGTGGTTTCGGAGATTCTGGAATCGAACGGGTCTTCTTCCATGGCAACGGTTTGCTCTGGCTCGCTGTCACTGATGGATGCCGGAGTACCCATCCGAAAACACGTTGCGGGTGTAGCCATGGGGTTGGTCATCGAAGGCGAAGAAGCGGTGGTGTTGACGGACATCCTTGGGATGGAGGATCACTTGGGCGACATGGATTTCAAGGTCGCTGGAACGAGAGATGGTATCACCGCCTTCCAGATGGATGTCAAAGTGAGTGGAGTGAGTGAAGAAATCATGAGAGAAGCGCTCGAGAGAGCGCGAAGGGCACGTATGAAGATACTCGATGTGATGGAAGCGGCCTTACCGTCACCAAGACCTTCTCTGTCTGCGCACGCACCGATAATTAAGTTGACCAGCGTACCTGTAGACAAGATAGGCGAGATCATAGGACCAGGTGGGAGGGTTGTGAAGTGGATAAGCAAGGAGTTCGATGTTTCCGTATATGTAGACGATGAAACGGGGCAGGTGAAGGTCTCCGGGCATGATGTTGAAAACGTGGATCAAGCCATAACCGTCATAAGGGACCTGGTCAAGGATGTGGAGGTAGGTCAGGAATTCGAAGGAAAAGTCACAAGAATCGAACCGTACGGTATGTTTATCGAAGTCAAACCCGGTAAGATCGGTCTGCTGCATTCTTCGAAGATGTCGAGCGAACTCAAAGACTTTGCGAAGAGGTTTCAAATTGGCGACAGGGTTCGTGTGGTGATAACGGATATCGACAACTTGGGAAGGCTTCAACTGAAGGAAGCGGGTTTCGAATTGCAAGGGTCAGACGGTAGGCGCCACGGTAGTGGGCACGGTAAAAAACCTCGCGGGAGTTCCCACAAGCATGCTTCGCACAGAAGCACTGGGCGGGATAGCAGGAGGAGACCCAACGATGGGTCAGGCAAGAGCCAGAATTAACGCCCTACCTGTAGTCAAAGAGGTGGGCGATGTAAGAGTGGTGGTGCAGGAACAACTTGGTATACGTGGTGTTGCTTTCCTTGTCGCCGCCGGTGTGGGGAGCGCTGTTGAACCTGCTGAACTTTCTGGGATTTCCCACTTGATCGAACACACGGCATTTAAGGGCACCGAAACGAGGAGCGCTCTTCAAATCAAACTTCCGATAGAACGCGTTGGAGGGCATCTAAATGCCCTCACTTCACGTGTGGCAACGGTTTACTACTTTCACGTTCCTCGTGAAGTTTTCGACGAAGCTGCGGACATACTCTTGGATCTCTACAGTCATCCCCTCTTTGAACGCACTGCGGTGGAATTAGAGAAGTCCGTTGTCTTGGAGGAGATCAGAGAATCGCAGGATGAGCCAACCGACGTCGTCTTCGATCAGTTAACTAAGATGGTTTGGAGCAACGATTTTGGGAAACCTGTTCTGGGTAGTGAAGAAACGGTGTCTCTTCTCGACCGTGAAGATCTCGTTGGCTTCCACCGCTTGCACTATGTGAGTGGGAAGACCCTGATGGTTGCATTTGGAAACATCTCTTTTGAAGAAGTGGAAAGACATGTAGAAAAATTCTTGAAAGAGCTTCCAAAGGGATCTCGTTCGGCACTTCCCAGTCCACCAGATGTTGTGACGAGTGGGGCGGGGAATCTCGTTTTGAGCCATAAGAGGGATCTCAATCAGGTGCATGTGGTCTTCTTCAAAGCCATGCCTGGTAGGCGCAGCAAGGATAGAGCCAAGATGGACATTCTAAACACGGCACTTGGGAGTGGCATGAGCTCGTTGCTTTTCGAGCGCGTCAGAGAAAAGTGTGGGCTGGCCTACACGATTGGATCTGACTTGATCCTCTACCGCAATGGTGGTGGCATTTTCGTATATGCATCGACATCTGAGGAAAAGTTCTGGCAACTTTCCGATGAGTTGAGGAGTCTCTTCGAAAGGCTGATAAACGAGGGGTTGGGTAAATCGCTTTTTGACTACGGTAAGAACCGACTGATCGGTGGGTTGGAGCTCTCTTCAGAGAGGGCTTTGAGCAACGCTTTCAGACTTTTGGATGACTCGCTGAATCTGGATAGACCGAGAAGTCTGGACGAAGTCTTACAGGAGATCGAGCAGGTCGAGTTAGAGGAATTGAACTCCTTTTTGAGACGCCGTTTTGTGGGGCAGTGGTATCTTTCAGTGGTGGCTCCAGAGGGATTCGATCCAACACGAGCAGCCGGTCAGTGGAAGATATGAGCGAAGTACTACTTCTTGAAAGGTGTGAACCAAGTCTTCCGTTTGCCTTTTTGGAAAGACTCGAGTCGCTATTCGGTGATTTGCTGGATACCAACCGGCAAGATCCGGTCAAGGAAGTTTCATTAACGAGCGTGGCCATCGATCTCTTAAAGACCCTCATGAAGCGGTCGGTCTTTTCGCTGAACCTCTTCAGATTGGTATCTGGCAGGTGGGTCGTTTGCCATACTGCCAATGTAAGTTTTATCGTGGGAAGTCTTTTCGTGAATGGTTCTTTTCCGTACGCTTTCGCGGTTCAAGGAATGAAGGCGGTAATCCTTCACGACATCGGTCACTTCTTTTTGAAAAGTGCATCTGTGGAAGATGACTTCGACGAAAAAAAGGATAATCACAGGCTCCATCCCGTATTGGGTTGCAAATTTTGTGTGCAGTTGAATCTCTCAGCCGACGAATGTGACGCAGTTCTCTATCACCATGAACGGTTTGATGGAACGGGTTTCATCAGTCGCAAAGGTAAGACAATACCGTTCTACGCGAGGATCATCAGGTTAGCGGACGAGGTGGAGCGACTTCTGATGTGGTGCGAGAGGACCCCAGCTGACTTCCTTGGGTCACTCTTGAAGTTGAGGGGAACTGTCTTGGATCCCGATTTAGTCGGCGATTTTTTGGGAACCTTTGGGCCACTTCCTACCGGTGCTCGGGTATCTTGGAAAGGGGAAACACTCGTTTGCAGAGGTCTGGACAAGAAGAGCGGCAAAATTCTCTTCGATACAGAATCGGGTGATCTCGTTTTTGTACCGATAGAACACTTTGCAAAGAAAAAGTGAGGAATCGAAACGATCTCTTTGCAGTGCTCATGTGATAATATGCGTGAAGTTGTAGTGTATCGTGCGAGTGTCCTTCCGGTATACACAGTTTGTGATGTCGTAGAAAGCAGCTCTGTGACCATTAGATGTGAGGAGGAGCCAATTTGATAGCTTCTTACTTGAAGAAAACCTGGTGGAAGTATATCATAGGAGTCCTCTTTCTCATAGCGGTGGATCTTCTCCAATTGATTCCACCGCGTCTTACCGGACGTTTGGTGGATATCGTCAAATCGAATGATGCCAATGAAAACACGCTGCTGATCTTCATACTTGGTATACTGGCCGCAGCTGGCGGCATGATGCTTTCGCGCTTTTGGTGGCGGTATTTCATCATAGGAACGGCGCATCGATTCAGCCATTACGCCAGATTAACGCTTTTTGGAAAGCTTTTGACACTAACCCAAGATTTTTACGATAGGATGCTGACAGGCGATTTGATGGCACGTTTCACAAACGATATCAACGCCGTTAGAATGATGTTGGGTCCAGCAGTTGTGATGGCTACGGACGCGGTTGTTCTGACGGTTATCACCGTATTCGCCATGGGAAAGTTTGTCAGCTGGAGATTGACGTTGTTGGCTTCCATACCGTTGCCATTTTTGGTGCTCGTGTCTCTCACCTTCGGTAAGATGATTCACAATCGCTTCAAGAAGGTTCAGGAAGGTTTTTCGGAGGTCACACACGGTGCAGAGGAGAGCATTTCAGGTGTAAGGGTGATAAAGACTTTCGCTGTGGAAGATAGGATGGAAAAGCGTTACAGTGATGTGTCGAGACGTTATTTCGAAGCCCAGATGTCGCTGATCAAAGTATGGGGACTTTTCTTTCCTCTCATCAATATGATAGGTGCTTCAGCCTCTCTCATAGCCCTGGTGCTTGGAGGCAGGATGGTGATCTATGGACAGATAAGTCTTGGTGAGTTTATCACCTTCAACCAGTATCTTGGAATGCTCGTTTGGCCCATGATGGCTGTGGGATGGGTGCTCAATATAATCCAGAGGTCGCGCGCTTCGTACAAGCGAATCATGGAAATTCTCAAGGTGAAACCTTCGGTGAAAGAGCCCGAAAAGCCAGTAGACGTGGTGATAAAAGGGAACGTAGAGGTGAAAGATCTGAATTTCGCGTATCCCAACACAGACCAATTGGTGTTGAAAGATGTGAACACGATGATAAAAGCCGGGCAGTTCGTCGGTATCGCTGGCAGGACGGGAAGTGGAAAGAGCACGTTCGTGAAGCTGCTCTTGAAGCTTTATCCAGTGGAAAGGGGGAGAATCTTCTTTGAAGGTGTGGATATAAACGACATTTCCTCAGAGCATCTGAGAAAGTACATAACCTACGTACCTCAAGAGTCGTTCCTTTTTTCCACGTCGGTGGAGAAAAACATCGCTTTTCCTGTGGGTGAAATAGAAGAAAACGAGATCAAATTCTACGCACAGGTTGCAGCAGTCCACGACGATATCGTTGAGCTTCCTCATGGATACAAAACAGTGGTGGGAGAGAGAGGAGTTACACTGTCAGGAGGGCAAAAACAAAGGGTCACCTTGGCCAGGGGTTTGGTAAAACGTTCTCCCATCATCATCTTGGATGACAGCCTTTCGGCGGTAGATGCCCAGACAGAAGAAGCGATCATCAGCCATCTGCGAGAGAGCGTGTTGGGCAGCACGTTGATAGTGGTGAGCCACAGGCTTAGGGTTCTCTCCCGCGCCGATATCATATACGTATTCGATGATGGTCGTATAGTGGAAGCAGGGCATCACAACGATCTTGTCGAACGTGATGGCCTTTACAAGCGGATGTACGAACTTCAAACGCTGGAAGAGAGCTTCGAGAGAGATGGTGGAACGAATGGATGAGACTCTCGAGAGAACTCAAAAGGATTGGACGATCTTTCTCAGGCTTTGGAAATATATACGCAGGTACTGGGTAGTCTTGGTACTCAGCCTGGTGTTGATGCTCGCTTCTGCTCTTCTCGATCTCGTACCTCCATTGTTGGTGAGGAACGCCATCGATCGACATATGGAAAAAATTCACACTTTCAATCTTGTGGATGGGCAATGGGTGGAAGCCGAAGATGGCGACTTCGAACTCGTGAGGAGGGATGGGAAGTACTATCTCACCAACGGAGAAGAAGAATACGAAGCTGAGGAATCTTTGGTTAGATCCGTGAAGGATCGAGACTACCGACAGCTTCTAAAACTGGGTTTTGTTTTTCTCATAGTTTTGTTGGCTCAATTCGCCACGACCTACGGTCACACCTACTCCACAAATTACCTGGGCCAGCGTGTTGTCTACGACATCCGTATGGACTTGTACTATCACGTTCTGCGAATACCACTCTCCTTTTTCGACAGAACTCCTACAGGTAAGATAGCAACGCGGATAGCCAACGATACCCAAAACCTGAGCGAGTTCTTCAGCAGCGTGATCACCAGCATGGTGAAGGATGTCTTCCTCATAGTGGGCATACTCTATATGATGTTCCTCCTTTCAACTTATCTCACGCTGAGGAGCTTTTTCGTCATTCCGCTGATCGTGGGAGCCACGCTGATCTTTCGAACTTTCGATCGAAGAGCGTACAGGCTCGTGAGAACGAGGATAGCCACCCTCAATGCCTTCCTTTCAGAACACATATCCGGAATGAATCTGATCCAGATCTTCAACAGACAGACCCACAAGCATCGGGAGTTCAAAGGTGTTAGTGGTGACCTGTTGAAGGCACAGCTCCAACAAATGATCGTTTTCGCCATCTTCAGGCCTCTCATGGATATGATCTACCACGTGGGACTCTGTGCGGTGATCTGGTTCGGCGGCAAGGCTATCTTGAAAGGCGAACTCAGTTTCGGTGTACTCTACGCCTTCGTTGCATATGTGGACATGTTCTTCAGACCGATTCGTGACATAGCAGAGAAGTACGATATACTCCAAAACGCCTTCGCTTCAGCAGAAAAGATCTTCAACCTCATGGATACACCGAAAGAGGAATTGAACGAAGGAGGGCGTGAAACGGTTTCAGAAGCGAGTGTCGAGTTTGAAAATGTTTGGTTCGCCTACGAGAACGAGAAATGGGTTTTGAAGGATGTGTCTTTCAGAATCGAAGAAGGAGAACGCGTGGGATTCGTTGGCGAAACGGGGGCTGGAAAGTCTTCTATCATAAATCTGATCAGTGGGCTTTACCGGGCGCAGAAAGGACGTGTCCTCATTGGAGGAGTACCATTGGAAGAATACGATCTACGCGCCTTGAGGCGTCAAATAGCGGTAGTCCAGCAGGATGTCTTTCTCTTTTCAGGAACATTGTTGGACAACATCCGGCTCTTCGATCCATCCGTATCGCCAGAGGTTGTGAAAAGAGTGGGGAAAGAAGTGAGGCTGGATCACTTCGTGTCGAAGTTTTCATCAGGATACATGAGCAATGTTTTGGAGCGAGCATCCACTCTTTCCGCAGGGGAAAGACAGTTGGTGGCGTTAGCTCGAGGGAAGCTCTTTGGTGCGAAGATTCTCGTACTCGATGAAGCCACCGCGAACGTGGATGTTGACACGGAATTTTATATCCAGCAGGCATTGGAAGCTCTCAAAGGAATCACACTCATAGTGATCGCCCACAGGTTGGCCACGGTAAGAAATCTCGATCGCATCTATGTGGTACATGCGGGAAGGATCGTAGAGGAAGGTTCTCATCAACAGCTTATGGCAAAGAAAGGTCTCTACTACGAGCTGTATCGAGTTCAATATGTGGAGGTGTAAGGCGTGAAAATTCCCAAACCGACTGTCAAACGACTGGCAGTCTACTATCGTTGTCTTGACAACATGCTCAATGAAGGAAAGACGTATGTTTCTTCAAAGGAGTTGGCGGAGAGACTGAAAATCAAGTCCAGTCAAGTCAGGAAAGATCTGTCGTACTTTGGAGAGTTCGGCAAACGAGGTGTCGGTTACAACGTGAAAAATCTCATTGCTGAATTGAAAAAGATCATAGGAATCGACAGACGTTGGAGGGTTGTTGTTGTGGGAGCCGGGAATATCGGTCGGGCGATCACCAATTACCCCGGGCTTTATAAGAACAGGTTCGATGTGATTGCCGTATTTGACAGCGATCCTGCCAAGATAGGGCTAAGTGCAGGAGTGGCAGGACCCGTTAAACCCATGTCCGATCTCAAAGAAGTGGTGAGTTCGAAGAAAGTGGAGATAGGAGTGATCGCCGTGCCCGCAGAAGCGGCTCAGGATGTGGCCGAACAACTCGTTGATGCGGGTGTTAAAGGCATCGTGAACTTTGCACCGGTTACCATTGATGTTTCCCCCGAGATCGTGGTCGAAGATGTGGACATCACGGTATCTTTCAAAACGCTGGCGTACCACTTACGCAAGTACGGCAAGAACAGGTGAATTTGGATGAACTGGTTTTTTCTCGTAGTGGGACTCGCACTGCTCATTAAGGGTGCAGATTGGACGGTAGAAGGTGGGAGTGGGCTTGCCAGGAAATTCGGTGTCTCCGAACTTTTCATAGGTTTGTCTATTGTTTCCATTGGTACAAGCTTGCCCGAACTCGCCGTTAGTCTCGGAGCGAGTATAAAAGGGAGCGGTGCCATAAGTGTTTCGAACGTTATCGGAAGCAATATCGCAAATATAGGGCTCGGGCTTTCCGTAGCGGCACTCGTGCATCCAATTTTTATAGAACGAAGCACGCTCAGAAAGGAACTTCCGTTCAATCTTCTTGTGGGGATTGCTTTCTCGGCAATGCTCCTGCGGTGTCTTCCTCCCTCACTGGACCGTGTGGACGGCATCATTCTTCTGGTGTTCGCCCTGATTTTTTTTGATTACCTGACAGGCATGATGAAGGGTAAAAAAGTTGAACATTCAGACAACACTTCCACACGATCTGGGAGGAATGAGAGTCTTCTAAAACTCCTCTCCCTGACGGCAGTTGGAATTGCTGGAGTAACTGTGGGGGGCGATCTAACGGTCGATGCCGCCGTGAAGATCGCGCAAGAGTTCGGTGTGTCCGAAACGCTCATCGGACTGACGCTGGTGGCAGTGGGAACCTCGATCCCGGAAGTGATGACCACCACCGTGGCCATGGCGAAACGCAGGCACGGCATAGCCGCGGGCAATATCGTGGGGTCGAACATCTTCAACATCGTTATGATAATCGGCATCGCTTCGACGATCCGAGAGATAAAGATGGATGTTACGAACATCTTGCCGGATCTCATCTACATGAACGCGCTTCCAGTATTGCTTCTGCTTTTGTCAGGCAAGAGGTCGACTCTTTCACGATTTGGGGGAGCTATCTTACTGAGCCTTTACGTTATTTACATCGTCTACGTAGTTTTTAGAGGATGAGTCTTCTCATCTTCGCCGATCCTCTTATGATAAAAACGATCATGGATGTTATCGAAACTGCTGGAAGAACGTACTTCAACAACCAGGAGAGTTCCCACTCCCGTGTAACACCGAGCTGAATAGCACCAATGGTAGAGAAGGTCCAAAGAAGCGTTATCCCCTGGACCATCAGCACCTCTGTGATGGTGAAGATGTTTCTTCCCTTCACGGGTCTGTTTGGACGTCTGAGAAAGATCCGCGCTCCAAGGAGTGTGGAACTGAAAATGACCAGAAGGACCATTGGAATGAAGATACTCATCCACGGTTCGACAAGTCCGATGAGTAACAGCACGAGGATCATGAGCGTGTAGATCGACGAGTAGGCGATCGTGGGTATAACGATCTTCGGCAGCACGAGATCCCTGATACTCATAGGGAAGATCAAAGGGGCCGGCCATATGAGAAACTCCTGTCTAAGCAACAGTGCGCTTGTTAAACCTGAGTAGATAGCGGTTAGCTGAACATACATGAAGCTGGCCATGGTCGCTTCTCTTTGGAGCAAGAAGATCATGGAAAAGACCACGGGGTATATGAGCATGTAGAGAAGTTGGGGATCCCTTCTCAAAAGTAGAAGGTCCTTCCTGAAGCCCGGAAGGGGCCGACTGTGCGAAGCAAAATCGCGCTTTTTCGTACGAGATCGCGGCTTTGAAAATTCGAGTCTGGCGTTGAGCCGAGCGGTTCCATACACCAGAGCCATGGGAATCACCGACGCGATCCACCACAGATGATGTCCCAAAACGGCTCGAGAAAACCACGTGTAGGGGAAGAAGGGCGACGTCATGAAACGTCCGTAACGCACGAGAGCATCTATCGAGCTGGCGTTTGAAGGATCAGGTATGAAAGTGTTGTAGGCAAATACGAGAAACATGATGGATACCATATAAGCCATAAGAGACACCCTGCGGGCCACCATTCTTCCCATGAACATGTTGAGAACCGATGCGAGAAGAGAAGAGAGTGCCCACAGAAAGCCAAGATAAACGATCGCGGCGAGAAAACCAAGAAACAACCCTGTCCATCCTATGCAGAAGTATCCCAGGATGATGTATGCGGGAAAGATAGTCGCAAGACCCATTGAGTAATACGGAAGTATCTCGAGGTTCTTCACCATGACGATGGAAGATCTGCGTACGGGGAGCGTCAGAAGAAACTCGATATCTGGAGAATCAAAAACGTTGTAAACCATGCCGGGAGCAGCAGAAGCCAGAAAGACGATCGTTCCAATGAACAACCACGGAGACACCATGAGCTCTCCCAACGAGATTCCGATCTCTTCTATGGTGTAATTGAAGATATCCGCAGATTGATGCTCCATCATCGAAACGAAGAATACGGTTATCATTATTCCAAAGAACACCGCGACTGACAGGTTTCTCACGAAGAAACCGAGTAGCGGATGTCTTTCACCCGTCAAAATGGATCTTTTTCTGTTGGAAGAACGGGCAAGGTTCAACGAGGAGTATCTCAGTATGGTCCCAACTTCGTTCCACATCTTTTCAGCCCCTCAAAGCGCTTGAATGATCTCATCCACTTCACCCTGGCCGGTGAGTTCCAAGAAAAGATCTTCCAAACTTCTGCGCCCCTCTTTACTCAATCTGCGCAGCTCTTCCAGAGTTCCTTCCGCGATCAGGACCCCTTCATTTATTATTCCAATCCTGTCGCACATCTTCTCTGCAACTTCCAGCACGTGCGTCGTCATGAAAATGGTGGTTCCCTCATCGGCGTACTTTCTGAGTAGGAGCTTCAGAATCTTGGCGCTCCTGGCATCCAAACCAACCGTGGGTTCGTCCAGAAAGATCACCTTGGGTTTTCGCATGAGCACGGAGACGAC
>QNAP01000019.1 GCA_003641795.1 Thermotogae bacterium
TCTCAATCACCCCGTAAAGTACCCCGCTCTTTTTGCTTCCGGTGACCCAATGAAAGTGTAGGTCTTTGAATCGCGAATCTTCCTTACGGAACTTAATTATCACTTTATGTCTACAGACTCTCAAAAACTCGGCGATATCTTTTTCATTCACAGTATCGTAAACCGCCACAGGTCTCAAGGGATTCATGGAAGAAGACTCGAACTTGGGACGTTCGAACATAGGATCACAGTAAACAACGTCGAATGCTTCGTGTTCGAGTTTTCTGAGATATTCCCCGAAATTCGCATTGATCAATGTTACCCTGCGAAGTGCTTCCTTGATCCACGCATCCTCGGGTTTTACTTCCAAATGGAGGAATCGTTCTATGCCATGGCGGACCACGTTGTAAATGTGCACGGAAGCCTCCAATCCTACAATCTCACCACGTGGGAGAAAGTGCGCCATGAGGATGGCCTCGCTTCCCAAACCGAAGGTGAGATCGAGAACACGTTCACTGCCTTTTGGAGAGAGAGCTCTTATAAGATGGTCTTCAAGCCCCTTCTTCAAATTGAGATAGCGTATCTTCGCTGCAGAAGGGTGAAAGAACAATCTACCAGCTTCGGTAATCAAGACCAAGCGATCGTCCTTTTCCAAGACGTAGATCAAGCGGGGCTTCGGAGAAACATCGGACAAGCGCCTTCTAGGGATGTAAGGAAACCCCAACGAATGGGCCAGTCTTCTAGCCTTCTTGGACTGTACTGGTGAAGGTTTATGAGAAGTTGTTACTACGACATCAGAAGATTCAAGCATTTCCTACTCTTCCCCATCTGTGGCCTCAAGTATCGACTCGAGTGTATCAACATCCTCTTCCAAAATCTCGACTCTTTTCAAAAGACTTTCATACTCAGCTTTTGCAGCGGCTAGCTCTTCTTTTGCCTTCAAGTATCTAAGAACAACCACCACATTGGCACTCACGATGAACAGAAGAAGGACAAAAAGTACTATCTTACCCCAAAAAGAACCTCTCCTCTTCCTCACCAAGTTTCACCCACGATCTTCTGCACCTCTGTTGAATCGAAAGTCACTCTCACCGTATAATACCCCAATCCTTTCGGATCGGGCAACGTTAAGGAAAGGAATCCGAACTCATCCGTAACTCGTATGCCTTTCCACTCCATAGGAGTTGCCTCGAGTTGCGCGATGGAAAATTCTGGAACCTCCACGGTTGTCGTCGCATGGGGAAAACCGAGATCGAACTCCACATTGGTGGTGGGAGATGTAATAGCGAAAAACCACGGAGATGCGGGATCTGCGATATCGAAGTAGAGGTTGAGCATCTGCCTTCCGCCCGAAGACGTCCCCCAACCTTCTTCCAGCATACCGGATTCGAGATGATGAACAACACCTTCCAACTTCTCAGGGATGGAAACTCGCGATGGGTACGGTGTGGTGAGTGTGGCGATACCACCTGTATGTACCGCCACCGTTGCTCCATCGACAGCACCGATGATTTCGAAAGACCTTTCAAGGTTCAGCTCCTCGGCAAGATCCACAACCTTTTCAATTAGCAAAGGTGAGGCAACCCCTTCCACCTCGATGGATTTTACGTAGACTCTGTAACTGTAATCGTTGTAATAATCGATAACACCTTCGGGAACACTGTACAGGAGGTTTCGAACCCATAAGTTCGTTACTCGAGATCCTTCATAACAAGAGGACAGAAAGAGAAGGGGCGATACAATAGCCAAAATGATCAGCATTTTGAAGCCTCTCACATTCATCCCTCCCATCAGGGAAATGAACTCGCGTAACTATTTCAGCCCCGTTCTCGCTATACCTCGGATAAAATAGCGCTGCGTGAACAAAAAGAGCAGAATCACCGGTAACATGGAAAACGTTGAAGCTGCCATCAGTTGATTGTACAACGTGCCCACTTCGCTGCTGAAGGTCTGAAGTCCAACCGGTAACGTCCTCATCTCCGGACTCTTCGTCACTATCAGTACCCAGAGGAATGCGTTCCAACTTCCCACGAACTTGAGAAGAGCACTGGTGATGACTACTGGCTTCGAAAGGGGGAGAACGACCGTCCACAGAAATCGCCATTTGGAAGCCCCATCGATCTTCGCTGCATCGAAGAGTTCATCGGGCAAGGTTTTAAAGTGCTGGCGCATCAGAAATATTGCGAAGACCTGTACCACCCAAGGCACGATCAGTGCGTAATAAGTATCTATCCATCCAAATTTCGTCAATGTGATGTAATTAGGGACCAAGAGCACTTCTCCTGGAACCATCATTGTAGCGAGATAGAGCGTGAAGAGAAAATCTCTGCCGAAAAAGTCAAGTTTTGCGAAAGCGAAGGCAGCCATGGCGGCGATTATCACTTCCAGTACTGTCGTGATCGTAGCCACAAAAACGGTATTGATGTAGTATCTTCCAAAAGGGGCCGCTTTCCAAGCATCCACGTAATTCTGAAAGAAGTTGAGAAACACTTCCCCAGGTGTAAAACGGGCTTCAACCGAGAATTTACTGTCATAGAACCAAACACGATGGTAGTTGCTTTCTATCTCGAAGGATTCTCCGCCCACACAACGCACATTCTTTACCGTGTTGGGAAGATTTATGGGAACCGTACTGTTTCGAGTATCTGTCACCAGTTTGCTCAACTTCTGTATATCCTTCGACTGTTGCCATTTGATCAAGAAAAGCTGGTGAGCGAGTTGTTCATATTGTGCTGTATTTTTGAATTTCTCGATTTTTGAAACGAGGAGAGGATCTCCTTTCAACAACTTTGTCAGGCCATCTTCCAACTCTTTCCATGTCCGTGCTACTCCAATCAGCTTGTCGACATCTGAAACAGACACGAATTCACGCACGTTGCTCACCAAATCGTTCAGAGTTACCAAAAGTGCCTGCCTGTCGCCATGGAATCCGGATTGATCCATGAGAGCAAAAAGGCGCTTGTTGAGCTCGCCGATATACCGATCAACAACCTTCCTGGGTCCCGCTGCTTCGAGCAATGTCAGGATCAACGTTTTGTCGTGACTCAAAGAAACTTCCTTCTCCACGGCGTTCACTATTTCCTGCCGCACTTCTTCGGGGGTTTTGAGTCTTACCACTATCTCCGCCGCGCTCCCCTTCTGCAAGGCTTTGTAAGAATCCCAGACTTGTTGAAAGAGTTCGATAAGATTCACCCACGCTCTTATGGGCGCCATGAACCTCGACTCGTAAAAATTGAAGAGACTTTCTGCGAAATCCGGTACATATCCCAACTCTTTCTCGACCCTGTGTCTCAGGTTCCACTCGAGTAATCCTTGGAGTTCTGTTCTCAAATTCGCAAGTTCCGCTGCTGACAAGGTTGGGTTGAGACCTTTCTTGTAGTCATCAAGTGTCAACATAAGCTCCTCCAACTCACTTTCAAGACCGCTCACGCTCTCTTCCACCAGCTTTCTGACCCTTTGCTTGGCTTCCACTACCTCAGATCCGTCGGACGATTTGGATCTAAGACTCCAATGTGCTACCAGCTTCTCTCCGTATCTTTCCAGCAATCCTTTCAACCTACCGAGCTCCACTGATACTTCTTCTGGCAGAAAATCGCGCCCCATGAAGGGATTCTTCGAGAAAAGGAAGAGTTCGAAAAAGCGATCCAAGAAATCTTCTGTGCTCGAAACGTTCTGCATAACGTTGTCGTACACTTGCGCAACATTTTGCGGTAGTTCTCTCTCGTAAATGGCAAAATTCGATCGAAATTTCGAAAGCGGCGGCACTACGTGTGGAACATCATTGGGCTCGATTTTTATATGTATTTCACCTCTACGCACAGGATCGTCATCTACCTTCAACACTACTACGTTCTTGGAAGAATCTTCAGACCGGAAGGACAACAGGTTTAGAAACTCCTTAAAAGACAAGGCAGAAAAGTCTATGGATCTGGCCGCGCCAAAAGACGGTACGGTTTTGAGATTTCTGTGAGAGAAGAGATTCTCGGTCGTCCATTGAGGTGGCCACTTTTCAACCTCGCTGGGGAGTTTAAAAGAAGTTACCAACATCCAAGCAAACGGCAGTAACATCACAGCAACACCGCTGAGAACAAGCAGGTAAACGAAGACTTGTCCCAACAGCTTTGCCCCCTGATTCAATCCTGTCACCCCACATACTGCACCCTTTTCTGGCCCACTCTAAACTGAATCAATGTTAGAACCAGTATTATGGCGAAAAGCACGTAGGCAGCTGCGCTTGCAAGGCCCATCCTTTGTTTTTGGTAGAAAGTATCGAATATGTAGTAGACCATGGTCAATCCACTATTGCCGTAAGGTCCTGGCAATCCTTCATACAACACGTAGACTTGTGTGAAAACTTTGAAGGCTCCTATCATGGAGACGATCAGCACGAAGAACGTCGTCGGTGAAAGCAGGGGCCAGGTTATGTAGAAGAATTTTTGTAAGTTGTTTGCCCCGTCCACATCGGCAGCTTCATAGTAAAACTTGTCGATGTTTTGAAGACCGGCGAGAAAGATAACGGCATCGTATCCCACCATCTTCCAAATCGAGACGATGGCTATAGTGGGTATTGTCCATCGCTCGTCTTTCAACCAAGCGACCTTCTCAATTCCGAACCAACTTAAGAAATAATTGAGCAGACCAAATTCATCGTTGAATATCCACTTCCACACAAGTGAAATCGCGACCACGGATGTTACGAAGGGAATGAAGTACGCTGTTCTGTAGAAGGCACGCAATTTCAGCGGTCGATTGAGCAAGAGTGCTATTCCCAGTGCCAAGAAAATGGTGGTTGGAGTCGAAAGAATGACGTAGTAAACAGTATTCCAGATAGCTTTCACGAACAGACTACTTTCCTTAACGACAACGAGATAAGAGATGATATCCCGAGACACATGAGCGTAGTAACGGAGAATCAAGAAGAGCACTAACACCAAAAACGTGGAACCTAGAGCAGAACCCTTTAACACCGACCATTCTGGCTCCAGATCCTTTTTCGATAACCACGCCAGAAATGCAAGACCCATCACCATCAACAACGAAAGATAGACGTTCCTTTCAAAAATGGAAAAGTAGAATCGCGAAACTACAAACAAAACGAGAAACGCGAGCAACCAAACGCTCACCTTTTTTCTAAAAAGCTGATAGAGTGCGATCACCGTCAGGATCGAGAGGATAATGAGCGACAACGTTACGAGTAGAGCCAAAAGAAAACTGAATGGTGACTCCACTTCAAAGAGTTGCCGATAATTCTCCCATCCGATAAATATGGGATTCCGCTGGTGGCGAAAATCCCATCGAAAGAAACTCAAAACCAGCGAAAAACCTATAGGCCAGAAAACAAAGATCGAAAGCACCACCAAGGACGGTAACAGGAAAAGATAAGCCTTTAGCGACTCCAAGGCGTATCGCTTCAGATTCCTCCTGTGACGCATTCAAAATCCTCCTTACAGAATCTTGGGCGGCTCTCCTTTTCGCCCCTTCTTTAGTTGATCCAGCTGCGTTATCAGGTCAGGGCTTGCTATATCTATGTTCGCCTTCGATTTTACCTGTTGTGCCACCTTTTCCAGCTTTTCGCGATACTTTTCGAGGGCTTCTCTCAATTCCTGCACATTCCCATTGAGCCAATTCCAAAGCTGTTCGGAATACCCGACAACCTCCTCTTCCTTGTACTCAGATATCATACCGGCGCTTTTCATGACCTCGAATTCTTCCTTGACCGCCGATTTCACGTCAGATTTATCGAATTCAGCCCTGGCCTTTAACAATCGTGCTAAAACGTTTGTTCTCAATTTCAGATCATCGAGCGCAACTTCCAACGAGTCCAATCGCGCTACCAGCAAGTTCAAGAACTCATCCAGCCTTATCTGCACTGCGATTCCTCCCTTTCTTTTAGAATTTCGTACGCAATCTTCGCAGCTTTCTGCTGAGCTTCCTTTTTAGACTTCCCAGATGCAGTAGCTATTTTATCATCTTGAAGCCAGACCTCGACGGTGAATCTCCGCGCGTGTGACGGACCTTCACTTGCGACGACACGATACTCAGGCAAGATTTTAAACCGAGACTGTGTCAATTCCTGTAGGGCTGTTTTGTAATCAACAACAACATTCGATGTGGCGAGTTCACGGACGGACTCTCCCAAAACTGAGAGAATGAATTTCTTGACCCTATCCCATCCAAAAACAATGTAGATTGCTCCCACCAACGCTTCAAACGCGTCAGCAAGTATTGAATTCTTTTCTCGCCCTCCCGTCCTTTCTTCTCCTTTACCAAGGCAGATGAGATCCTTCAACCCCAGGTTCCTCGCCACACTGGCAAGAGAAGCCTCGCTCACCACCGTTGCTTTCACAACAGACATACGTCCCTCGGATAGCTCGTAGCGGTTGTAGAGATGATCAGCCACAACGAGATCTAAAACAGCATCTCCCAAGAACTCGAGCCTCTCATTGGATGGAACTATTGAGCCAGACTGAGACATCTCGTTGGCATAAGAACTGTGGCTCAACGCCACTGCGAAGGGTTCGAGTGCTCCGTTGTTCACAGATTCGAATCCGTGACGTTTCAGCACATCCAGCAATTTGCGCGCATTCTCCCTATGCATCATTCCCTTCTCCTCCAAAGACCTTCAAGAAAGACTCTGCGAACTGCCTCAACCGGGAAAGCATAGGTGGATTTTCCTGCTTGGGCACGCGTTCGAGAGCCTTCTCGTACACTTCCAAAAGCCTCCCGGTGACAGCTCTCATACTCCAATGCTTTTCGACATACACTTTGGCCCTTTCCTTCTGCTCCTCGTAGCGTCTTGGTGACCGCAAAAGATCCTTCACGGTCTTCACAAATCGCTTCAAATCAGGCTCGTCGAGCAACGTAGATCCTTGACCGTCCACCAAAACATCGGCCACACCAGCCTTTGCAACTGCCACAACGGGGGTACCAGCAGCGAGAGATTCGAGAACGACAAGCCCCTGGGTTTCCGTAACGGAAGCAAAAATGAAGAGATCACTACAGATGTAGTGATCTATCACCTCTTCGCGTTTGAGGTATCCTGTCAACGTGACCCTATCTCCAAGCTTGAATCTCTCGATCTTCCTCTCCAGTTCGTCCCGGAGCGGACCATCGCCGACAACGAGCAAATGCACATCGAGCTCCTTCAAAACCTCTCGAAAGACCTCCAGAATGAAAAGAACATTTTTCTCCTTGGCGAGTCTACCAACAAAAAGCAGAATCTTTCTATTGGGCGGAATACCGTACTTCTTGCGCACGTCTCGAGCAGGCTTTTTAAAACTTTCCACATCTATTCCTGTCGGAACAACGTGTATGGGTACGCTAACTCCATACGAAAGCAGCTCGCCACGAATAGCTTCGGTCGGGGCAATGATCACGTGACAATTGTTACAGAACCATTTGCTGAACGCTTTGACGGCTGCCTCGGTGGGCGTCAATGGCGGTGGTATGTAATGCCGATACTTGACGAGCAACGTGTGATAAGTATGAACATGCGGCAACCCGAGCACCTTTGCCGCTCTTATAGCTCTAAAACCGAGTGAAAACGGATCATGGCTGTGAATCAAATCCACCTCGTGATATTCAAGGAACTCCACTATTTCCAGCAGATTCGGTAAGGCGATTCTGTGTTGCTTTTCAAACGCGAAGGTGACCCCCGGCACTACCAGCACCTTGTCATCTCCCGGAGGAGCCACGGGAGCCACCACATAAACCTCGTGCCCCATCTTCTCCAGTTCCTGTCGGAAGAGACTTATGGAAGTGGCCACCCCGTTTACCTGTGGCAAGTACGTGTCCGAAAACATCGCGATCTTCATTTCTTCTCACCGCCGAATATAGCATAGACCACAAACACTGAAAGGAACCACGATATCGCTATCCCGAGAGTCATCGAAAGGCCGAACTCTTCCAGTATCTTCCCCTCAGCGAATCCCAAAGATAGGAATGCAGCTGCTGTGGTTGCCGACGAAAAGGTGATGGCTTTCAACGTTCGTGCAACCTTCATGGTGGAACTCGCAGATCTCGCATGCCAAAGATGCACCATCGCATCGACTCCTATTCCTACGATCAAAGGTGCAGAGAGTAGGTTTATGAACGTAATTTCGATACCCATGAATCTCATAACACCGAAAGTCGCCATGATCACCACTGCCAAGGTTGTCAACATGACCAAAGAGATGATCGGCGCGCGCGTGCCCAAAAGTATTATCACGTACACCGCAAAAGCGGCTAGAACTACTAACAGGGAAACAGCTTTTCTCACCTTGTTCGACACATGATACATCAGGTAAGGATATCCCACAATCTTCACATCGAGTCGTTTCATCTCTTCGACAAATCTCTTGAGTCCGTTGTTTCCGTAGAGCCCGATAGAAGGCCTGATCCTCACCACGTACCATTTTCCCCCGTTGGAGTCCTCATACACGAAAAGTTTTCGATATTCCTCAGGAAGCTTGTTCACCACGGCTTTCACGACATCTGTTGGATTTTTAGCGTGTAGAGAAACCGCCACAGCGTTGAGCAGCTCGTCGAGAACCTTATATTTCTGCATTACTGCCACTACTAATGGATTTCTCGCATTCTCTCCTATTATCCGGTAAATCCGTTTCGCCTCGCTGAAACCTTCTTCGCTGATGTTAGACCCAACCAGATTGTAGATCGAACTCACTTCTGCCACCAGTGGGGATTTTCTAAGACGCTCCATCGTGGTGGGAAGTTGCTCAACGGAAGGCACGAGTCCAACTACCTCGTTGAGAAAGTCGCTTCCGAAATGTTGTGAAATGAGTTTCCCGTATTTAACATACGGAGCATCGGAAGAGCTGAACCCTGGAGGTGTGTAAGAAAAATCCATATAATTTCGAATGCCGGCATAGGAGGCGTATCCTGCCGCTATGAGGACGAAAACAGTGAAGATACTTCCAAAGCTCGGCACATGCTTGGCAAGCAGATAGTAAATTTTCCCGCTGGACCCAAATTTCAAACCATCGAAGCGTTTTCGAGCCAACATGAAGAGCGAAGGCAAAAGTGTAACGCTCATCGTGAAGAAAACACCTATGCCAAGGGCACTCACAATCCCCAGTTCAACCAGTGCAGGAGATCCGACCAGCACGAAAAGTCCAAAAACTGTTCCCGTTGTCAACGCGCCTATGAATAGAGGACTGATGATCGAAACTAAACCATTCCATACGGCCGATCCGGCTGCTCTATGTTGCTTGTACTCTTCGTGGATGTGAGTGAGGACGTGAATCGAGAAGTCTATGCCTAACCCAAGGGTGATGGCATTCACAAAGGTCGTAACCACGTTCAGCGAACCAAAGAGAAGACGGGCCAAAGCCAACGTGAAGAACATGGCACTACCCACAACAACAAGCACCAGCCCTGTCAAGATCAAGTTCCCGTACCCCACAAGGAAGAGAAATATCACCATACCAAGTGAAACGGCGCTGGTCACGAAAAAATCTCTGTAGAGTTGCTTCTGACCATCATAAGTACTAGCATAACTCCCGGTAAAACCCCACTCGTAATCTTGACCCAACTCTTCTTGCGCAATCCTGTGGAACTCCTTGACGACACGTGAAACGTGCTCCATATCGGTTATTTGCCCGGTTGGTATGATCGTGATCACCAGAATCTCTCGATCGGGGGAGATCATGAGATGTTTCATGAGGTTATCGCCATCGATATCGAGAAAGATTCTTGCTGAATCCAGTGCATTGATGGCATTTCCAAGCAATCGCACTGTGTTGAAATCGAAGGGATTCAAGCGACTCAAAGAAATTGATAACCCTTCAATACGCTGCACTATTTCTTCAAGCTGCTGAGAGGAAAGGGCAAACAGCCCGTAGAAACGTAAGCTTTCAGGTGCTCCCGTGCTCACGATCTGTTCTACCACGTCACTTTTTTGCAACTTTTCGATTACGTGGAACATCCTTGGGATGAGTGTATTGAGCTTACCACCTGTTTTCACAACGAGCGCGAGCGTTTCTTGCCCGGCTGCATATCGCTGGAAATCCAGGTATTCCTTCAAAACAGGATCGTCCTTTTCCAAGACTTTTGTGAGTTCTGGATCTACACCGAGTTGGAGAGTGAAAAACACTGAAATCAAGAGCAGTGGAACGTAAAAAGCCAAGATCAACTTCCAATTACTCATGACGAACGTGGCGAATCTTTCAGAAAGCCTTCTCATCTTGACATCACCAGGAAGAAAAGCCCTATTCTGGCAAACTTGAAGACGATGATTTTCAACCAAAGATCTTTACTTTTTCCCCTACTGGCAACGACGAGAAGCTCGAGATAGCCAGACCAGATGGCCAGTGGGAAAGATGACCACAAGTTTCCAGTGATCATGTAGAGAGGGGAAAAGAAGAAATAGGGCACCATGACAGCTGGGAATGTTGACACGAACTCCCCTGCATCCTTGACGTTCACAAACAAGAGATATACTCCAGCTACCCCATAGACATAGAGAGGCACCAGGGTTATCCACAGCAACAAGATCTTCCACCACATAACAGAACCCGCAAAAAGCGGCCAAAAGGAGATGATTTGGACTAAAATGATCATTAACAAGCACAAGATGCTGTCAACGTGAGAACGCGATCTGATACTTTTGGGATGGAAAATCGCCCTAAAGATCAACTCCAACCGATTCGTTCACTCCTTTCAAAACGAACTCCGCCGGGATTTCTCCATAACCCAACGCTTGGCAAAAAGCTCTGATCCGGTTGAAGAGTTCTTTCGGAGCTATCACGACAACGTACGTACCCCGCTCAGCTACGTTCATCAGCAATTCTAAAAACGCTTGGTCGACCACTTCTACCTCGACGACGTTGGTATCGTATCCTAAGTCGTTCACATCCTCTACTGTTTCGATATCCACCAACGCAAAACTTGGTTGGTAGAAGACCACGATGTTACCAAAATCAGCTTCTTCGCTTGAGGCGATGACGCGCACGGCCGTCCTCACACTCTTGGTGACTATTTCCACCGTACTGCCTTTGTAAACCGATACGTAACTGTAAAGATCGTAGAACAGATCTCTGGTAGGTGCCCGGATTAGCAGCTTATCTCCCTCGCAGTCCACAAAGAGCGTTGAGAAGCCTTTTTTCGCGTAAACACTGAAAACTCGGCCAAGAAAGCTTTCCATTTTCAGCCGATTTACAAACATCTGCCACCACGCAACATAAGGTGATGAGAGATCGAAGTTCGGGGCACCCTCGCGAACCAATATGTAATACTCATTTCCTGGGAACACGAAAAGAAGACACACTGCCGAAAAAGCGAGAGACAAGGTCGCGAGTATTAGAACCTTCAACAGTGTCAGATTTTCACCTTCAGTCAGCCTTTTCCAACGCTTTGATCTTTTCTGTCAGCACTTCAAGTGCCTTCTTTAAGAATGGATCCTCATCCCATTGCACTTCGACTTTGGAAATGGTCAACTCGCTGGTAAAAACTTCATGAACATTCGTAGCTTCCACGGTGATCTCAGGCTTTATTCCTTTTAAGTGTATGTCCTTTCCAGACGGCGTTAAATAATGTGCTATGGGAAGCCAGAGTTCACCGCCATTTGAAAGCGGATACACTCTTTGCACCGCGGCTTTACCGTACGTCTTAGTTCCAACAACTGTGGCTACGTGATTGTCCATAAGCGCCCCCGTTACGATTTCTGAAGCCGATGCACTGCCGTTGTTTACCACAAGAACCATTGGAAGGTTTGGAAAGTCGTTTCCATAACTCCTGTAAACATCCACGAAACCCCTGGAATCCTTCACTTTGACGATGACACCTTCGTCCACGAAGTAACTGGCTACCTCTATAGCAACATCGAGAAGACCTCCAGGATTGTCCCTCAAATCGAGAACGAGTCCTTTGATACCCGTTTCCAAAAGTTGGTTATAAGCATCTCGAAGTTCCCCAGGCGTTGGAAGGCTGAAATTGGTGATCCGTATGTATCCGATCCTGCCTTCTGGAGACTCGAAAGTATCAAACTTGACAGTTTTCAGCTCTATTTTCTCTCTAACAACAGTGAACTCCAACGGTTCTTCTATCCCCTCACGCACAACCTGTATGGTTACGGAGGTACCAGGCTGGCCTCTCAATCGTCTCACAGCTTCCCAGTATCCTATATCAGAAACGGGCACTGAGTCTATTGTGGTGATCAGGTCACCACTCTTCAAACCCGCTCTCTGCGCAGGAGATCCTACCATGGGGGCCACCACACGGATTGCTTCGTGCTCCTGATCGTACTCGACGACGATACCAAGGCCACCATATTCCGATTCAGTGTCGATCCTGTTCTCCTCAGCCTCGCGAGCTGAGAAATACCAAGCAAAGGGATCGTCCAGTCCTTTTAGCAGCCCCTTTATGGACTCTTCGAGCAGCTTTTCATCATCAATGTTGTCTTTACCATAGTATTCGCTTTGTATTAGAAGAAGAGTCTGGAAAAACGGCTTAAAGTAATCGTAAAGTTCCTCCGTTGATCTGGCTCCAAGAAACAGCGAACTCGAAATCACTCCCACTGCTATAAGGAGGACTACCACAACGCTTCTCCACATTACACGTCGAGAAGGTTTCACACCTCTCACCTCACTTCACTCTCACTTACCGAGCAACAAGGCATACACACTGCCCACAAGAATCATGGAGAAAACAACCCCTGCGGATCTTTTCATGTATTCCGCAAAACTCAAACTGCGTCCCGTGGATTTCACGAGGAGATTCACTCCAACGATGTTTTGAACCGCACCCAGAGGGGTCAGATTCGAGCCGAGATTTGCCCCGATAGCGTACGCCCACCACAAATGTGGCGTGAATCCATGACTGACAAGAAGCTTTATCACTGGCGCAAAAAGCAGTACAGCTGGCACCGCGCTCAGGAAGGGTGTCACGATGGCTCCTATCCAGACCATGATCAACAGAACCAACCATTGTTGATCTACCATGGGCATGAAGATGTCCGCCAATTTTTTTGTCACACCAACCCCTTCCAAAGCATAGGAGATAGTGTAGAGACCCGCAAAAAGAAAGAGGATGTCCCAATCCACGTCCTCCGCCACTTCTTCAAAGGAATGCTTAGTGATCACCATGAGGGCGATGGCTCCGAGAACAGTCACCAGGGCCAACTCAATACCGATCACATCGTGGAGTGCCAGCCCAGCAAGGACGATCAGAAAAACGTACAAGGTACGGACCAAAAGCTTCTTATCGGTTATCGCTTTGGATGCGTCAACTTTGGAGAGTTCCTCTAATTTCGACTTCACATCTCCCACGTTGCCAATACGCTTTCTGTAGATGAGCATCGTTATCAGAAAAGCCAACGCTGCTACTGGCCCCATGTTGACGATAAAATCGTTGAAACTCAAACCAGCGGCACTTCCCAAAACGATGTTCAAAGGGCTACCTATCAACGTACTCGACCCACCGATGTTGTCAGCGAAAATCGTCAAAAGGAGAAGCGGGGTAGGGTCGAGACGAAGACTGTCAGCTATCAGGAAGACCACAGGTGCTAAGAGAATGATAGTTATCAGATTATCGAGAAACGCCGACATCAACGCAGTCAAGACCATGAGAAGGACGAGCATCAGCCAAAAATTACCTTTGCTGATCTTCATTACCTGAAGCGCCGCATATTGGAAAAATCCCGTGCGCTTCA
>QNAP01000020.1 GCA_003641795.1 Thermotogae bacterium
ACCCAGCATCTTGCCTACCAACCCTGGAATCACGATGAAGGCACCCACCAGGATCACCCCGGCCACTTTCACCGCTCCCACAACGATCACCGATATGGCAACGAGGAAGACCGTACGCACCAAGTTCGTCTTCAAGCCGTAGAAATTCGCCATGTGCTCGTCCGAAAGAAAGTAGAGGATATCGTATCTGTAGAGGTAGAGAAGAAGGCTCAAAACGATGGTTATACCCAAAAGAAAATAAAGATCAGTAGTTTGTACGAGAAGGATGTCTCCAAAAAGGTAACTCATAACGTCTGTCACATACCGACGAGAAAAGGAGAGAATGATCACACCTAACGACATGAAAACGGGCAAGAGCATTCCAATGGCGCTGTTCTCGCTTATCCTCTGCCTCCGGCTGAGGAGACTGATAACCAAAGCGAAAACGACGGCTGTTCCCACAGCTGCTGTCCTGTATTCGAATCCGAGGACGATACCCATGGCCAAGCCCGCGAAAGCAGCGTGAGCAGTCCCGTCACCTATGAATTCCATTCTTTTGTAAACTACCACTGGAGAGATCATGGCAGTGCTGATTCCCACTAGGACCGAGGCAAAGAGGGCATTTCTGAGAAAATCGTAAGCGATAAGATCGACCAAAAAACCACTCATATGTTGTGCTCCCTTTCGTAATGCTCACGCCCACGGATCCACAGGTCGAAGTCCGAGAAAAAGCTCTTGATTTCCTCCGGGTTAACTCTTTCTGTCGGTCTGTGGCAGTGGAGCGTCTTGTTTAGGCACATTATGGTAGTGCAACGTTCGAAAACCAACCCTACGTCGTGACTCACCATGAAAACAGTCAATTCTCTTTCACGCCTGAGTTCATCCAGAAGATCATAAAAACGCGCTTTTCCCATTTGGTCCACTCCTGCCTCAGGTTCATCTAAAATGAGTATGTCCGGTTCCGCCATCAATGCTCTGGCTAAGGAAGCGCGCTGGAGTTCACCACCTGAAAGTGTACCAACGTGTCTTTTCTTTACAGCAGCGAGGCCCACTCTTTGGAGCGTGTCATCCACTCTTCGCCATTCCGATGGTGCCAACCGCTTTTTCTTCGCATAAAGTGGCATGACCACGTAGGTACGTACATCAATCGGTACTTCACGATTCACCGTTTGAACCTGGGGAAGATAACCGATTCTTCCCTCAACTCGCACGTTTCCTTTGAAATCTGTGATCTCACCGATCAGTACTTTCACAAGTGTCGACTTACCAGCGCCATTGGGGCCTATGAGTCCCACAAATTCACCACGATTAACACAGAAACTCACGTCTTTAAGCACCTCTACCTCTCCAATACGAACCGAGAGGGTTTCCACTCTTATGCACTCATTCATGGATGATCCCCTCAATGGCATCGAGAACTTCATCGAAGAGCTCCTCTATACTTTTCGCTTCCACACCGAGAGGATCGATGGTAGTATAGGTTCTTTTGGTTTCCTTTGCTATGGTCTTTATCCCGCGGTCATCCATTTGGGGTTCGTGGAACAGGCCAAGAACACGTCCGCTTTTTGTAAGTTTTATCAGCTCTTCCAAATGGGCTATGGAAGGCCTTACCCCGTGACCTTCTTCAACACTGAGAACGCGTATGGAATACTCACGAAAAAAATAGTAGAAACTGGGATGGGTCACTATCACGTACGTTCCGGCGAAGGGCGTCAAAAGCGCATACGCGCGCCGTATAATCGCATCCAGTTTCTTGATGAGCCTTTTGGCGTTTTCGAGATAGTAATCGCGATTCTCGGGGTCTAATTGGTTCAACGCTTCCACAATGGTAGGTACGATGTAGTATTTCACAAAAAGGGGATCGAGCCATACATGGGGATTTACCCCTTCGATGGCTTCGTGATTTTCAACATTTAGGAAGAACTTTGGGATTTTCTCACCAACATAAAGAGTCTTTTTCGAATATGGTCGAAGATAGGGTTCTAAACCCAGTCCGTTTGCGATAATGATGTCAGCCTTTGCAATCACTTTAATCTGGCTCACCTTGGGAGAAAAGGTGTGCGGATTGATTCCAGGTTCCACCAATAGTGATACCTCGGCCCTGCCTTCCGATATTTCAGAGACGATCAAATAATAGGGATGGATGGTGGTAACCACGTGGATTGCAAAACCAGCACTGAAGAGCAAGACAACACTAACTGTTGTGACAACAAGTTTTCTCATACTCAATTCCTCCTCTTCCCGCGTTTCTTACACTCTTTACACACGCCCCTAAAGTACAGAACATGATCGGAAACAGTGAATCCATAGCGTTTTTCAAAATCGTTTATGTGGGTGTTCAAGGGGCATTCCGCGATCACTTGGATCTTCCCACAGACCTTACATAATAGAAAGTGGTAGTGCTTCTCTTTCGAGAAAAAGTACCGTGGGCCCGAACCGAACGAAACGGATTTTATGTATTCCATGTCTTCCAACCAGTTCAGGGCCCTGTAAATGCTCGCCAAGTTGGCATGCCCCCGCAAAGCAGCGTGAATGTCTTCCGCAGTAGTAGGTTGTTCGCTGAGAGAGACAACCTTCAGAACTTCCCGTCGGATTTTGGTCATCTTGTACAACGTGGATCACCACCGCTAATGCAAATCATTCGCATTTATATCGTATCATATCTCGAACGTAAATTGTGAATACTCTCTATGTGATTCCCACGAAGACTGAAGTGTGAGAATCCCACGCGATTGGAATTTCCAAGGCTCGCTCATACGTGGTTCAAAAATCGATGTGCTCCAACTGTTCAATTTGCGAACAGTGCTTCAAATTACTGTCTCGTTTTTGAACACACCGATGTTATCTGCCTTTTCCAGTTTGTCGAGTCATAAATTGCTTCAAAAAAGGAGTACAAAACGTCGAAGTCTTTATTCACTCACGTGGCACAGAGTTGCTACACATAAATCGAGCGCTGAAAACTCAAACCTTTCCAAAAGGAGGAGAAATCGTGGACAGAAAAGTGGCCATAACAGGTTTAGGAGTGGTGAGTCCCCTCGGTGTAGGGATCAAAGAACTTGAAGAATCGCTGAGGGGAAATCGTGTTGGCGTGGGAAAGATAACCCATTTCGAGCCATCGGAAGATTTCCCCGTGAAGATCGCTGCTCAAGTTGACGGGTTCGATCCGACGGCGTTCATGGACAAAAAGACGGCCAGACGGTACGATAAAGTTCTCCAGTTTGCCATAGCTGCCGCAAAGATGGCGGTGGAGGATTCCGGCATAGAGTTCGATGAAAAATCGAAGGAGAGGACTGCTGTACTCGTTACTTCGGGTATCGGAGGTTTCACGACTCTTTGGACCGAGGCCAAGAAATACCTCCAGTACGGTCCCAGCAAGGTGAGTCCTTTTCTCGTGCCGATGATGCTGCCTGATATGTCCAGCGGGGTTGTTTCCATGGAATTTGGGCTGAAAGGAGCAAACTTTTCCCCGGTGAGCGCGTGTGCCTCTTCAACGCATTCAATCATACTCGGTACTATATTCATCGAGTTGGGTTTGGCAGACATTGCCATAGTGGGTGGTGCGGAAGCCAGCATCACCGAATTATCCATCGCAGCTTTCGCCAGTATGCGTGCCCTTTCCACTCGGAACGACGAGCCGAAAAAGTCGAGTCGGCCTTTTGATAAAGGACGCGACGGCTTCGTCATGGGAGAAGGCGGGGCCGTTTTGGTGCTGGAACGCTTAGATCAGGCCAGGTCCAGGGGTGCGAGAATCTATGGAATAGTCAAAGGCTACGGCATGACGGGCGATGCGTACCACCTGAGCGCTCCAGATCCCGAAGGTATCGGAGCTGCCAAAGCTATGTCACTGGCCCTCGAAAAGGCGAATCTACCACCTGAAGCGGTGCAGTACGTCAACGCCCACGCTACGGGTACTCCAGTGGGAGACAAGGCGGAGTTGAAGGCTGTAAAGAGAGTGATGGGCGAGCATGCACCCAAAGTGATGGTGAATTCCACCAAAGCTCTTGGTGGGCACCTACTTGGAGCTGCAGGAAGCTTCGAAGTGGTTTCATCCATTGTGATGATGAACTCTGGTTTTGTCCATGGAAACCCAAACTTAGAAGACCCTGATGATGAGTGCGTTGGTGTGGATGTGCTCGGCAACGAGGTCAGAAAGTGTGAAATCGAGAACCTCATTTCTAACTCCTTCGGATTTGGAGGGCACAATGCTTCCATACTCATAGGGAGGAAGTGAAAAATGAAAGTGGGAATTATCACCGATAACACGTCAAACTTGCCCTCCACCTTCATCAAAGAGAACAACATAGGTGTGGTTTCGCTCTACGTGATGAAGAAAGGAACCTTCTCGAAAGCCGTAGAGATGTCGCCTGAGAGATATTATGAAGAGCTGAAACGGTTGGATTACGTTCCTTCTACCTCTCAACCATCTCCTTTGGATTTCGAGAACGTCTATATAGAAATGTTGAAGAAGTACGATACTTTGATCTCCGTTCATATCTCGGGAAAGCTCAGCGGGACGGTAGATTCGGCAAAGATGGCGGCCAACACGGTTGGGGGTCGTATATATGTGGTGGATTCGAGGTTGACGAGCTGGGGGCTTGGATTTCTCGTCATGGAACTGGCAGAGCTCCTAAAAAAGGCTATAAAGGTCGAGGCTTTGGTAAACTTCGCCAGCACCTTTCATGAAAAAGTTTCCACCTACTTCACTGTGAACGATCTAACCCATCTCTACAAGGGTGGAAGAATTGGCAAAGCCCGTACGTTACTGGGCCGACTGCTCAATGCCAGACCACTTCTAAGGCTGAGAAATGGTGAAATTTTGCCCGCCGGTACATTCCGAGGTAAGCAGAAGTTGTTAGATGCACTCGTGAGGAGGGCATTTTCTCGAGTGGGATCCGCACGGCTCAAAAGAGTGGCTATCATTCACGCCGGCAACGTCAAGGACGCAGCACAGCTGAAATCCATGGTCGAAAAGTACGTGACAGGAAACGGATCACGGCTTTTCACAGACGTGTGCGATGTGGTGATAGGGACCCACCTTGGACCCGGAGCCGTAGGGATAATCACCGAATGGGGGTGATAGAAGTGCTCATGGCGATCGGCGAGATCATGGAGATACTGCCCCATCGGTATCCATTCCTTTTGGTTGACGGGGTTGAAGAGCTGGAGAAAGGGAAGCGCATAAAGGCATTCAAGAACGTTAGCATCAACGAACCGCAATTCCAAGGTCATTTTCCTACGTACCCCATAATGCCTGGTGTGTTGATACTCGAGGGTATGGCACAAGCCGCTGGCCTCATGCTGATGGAGCCGTCAATGCAAGCGATACCGCTTTTTATAGGAGCCGACGAAGTTCGTTTCAAACGTGAGGTCAGGCCGGGAGATAGGCTCTATTACGAAGTGGAATTTGTGGAGGAGCGTTTTTCCATCATAACTGTCAAAGCTCGCGCCGTAGTGGAAGGAAAGACCTGCGCCACCGCAACGTTGAAACTCGGAATCAAGCGAGGCGGTTAACATGGGGTAAGAATTGCCAGCACTGGGGTTGCTCTTCCAAAGAAGGTTGTAACAAGTGAAGAGTTGGAAAGTAAGCTCGGCTTGACGAAGGGATGGATCGAACAACGCACAGGGATCCAGGCGAGACGTTGGGTTGAAGAAGAGACTATACTCGACCTCGCCACGTTAGCACTCTCTTCAGCGTTGGATGACTTTGAGAACGCTCATGAAAAGATCGACAGGGTCTTCTTCGTCACATCCTCCGAAAAGCCCAGCTATGTCCCGTACTCCACTCAGATAGCCGCAGCCTGTGGGCTGACCAAAGCTGTTGGCAACGATATCACTGGAGGATTCATGAGCTTTCTGCATGCAATGGATCTTTCCTTGGCAACAATCGAATCGAGTAAATCTGCCGGAATAGCCATAGTGGCTGCAGAAACCCTTTCAAAACACTTGGATGAAGAGGACGTTGACACACTTCCCATCTTCGCTGATGGTGCGGGAGCGGTGGTGTTGTTACCGGATAGCTGGTACCATGTAGCTTTCTTCAAAAGTCTTCCCGAAGCTTCCGGTGACCTCACTATAGACTCCAATGGCCTCATACGAATGAAGGGGCTCAGAGTCTTCAAAACGGCTGTAAATGGGATGGAAGAAACTGTAAAAGTTCTGCTGGAAAAAGCGGGAATGGAGCCAGAAGCGTTGGAACTTGTGATCCCACACCAAGCGAATCTCAGAATCATTATGAAAGCCTTCCAACGCCTTCAAATAGCTCAGGAACGCGTATTTGTGAATCTTCAAGAGCTTGGCAACACGGGCAGTGCGAGTATCCCTATCGCTTTACACTTCGCGCTTCAACAACGCTCGCCGCGATCGATACTCCTTGCCGGTGTCGGTAGTGGAATGAACTACGGTGGGTTACTTCTGTGGGAGGTGGACAGATGATACGAACCAGAGTCAACGAAATACTCGGCGTAGATTATCCCATTATTCAGGGTGGAATGGCATGGGTGGCAACACCGAAGCTGGCGGCGGCAGTTTCCAATGCTGGGGGGCTTGGTGTGGTGGGCGCTGCGGCTATGGCGCCCGATCGGCTCCGAGAGGCTATCAGAGAAACGAAAAAACTCACAGATAAACCTTTCGGTGTAAACCTCATCATGATTTCACCCTACTTCCAGCAGCAATTGGGTGTGGTGTTGGAAGAGTGGGTTCCCGTGATTACATTGGGTGCCGGTAACCCAACTCCTTACATCCCCAAGTTGAAGGAACAAGGGATAAGAGTCGCGCCGGTCGTTTCATCCGATTCCCTCGCAAGAATGGTAGAGCGTGCGGGAGCAGATCTGGTGATCACTGAAGGCATGGAATGTGGAGGGCACATAGGAGACGTCACTACCATGGTTCTCGTACCGAAGGTGGTGGATTCCGTTTCCGTACCCGTTGTTGCAGCGGGAGGCATTGCCGACGGCAGGGGATTTCTAGCCGCCCTGGCGTTGGGAGCCGAAGGAATCCAAATGGGAACGCGGTTTGTGGCGAGTGTAGAGTGTGAAGCCCACGAAAACTACAAGAAGATGATTCTGAAAGCTTCCATCAGGGACGCGGTCGTTACCGGTGCCAAGCTTGGCCATCCCGCCCGGGTCATCAAGAACGTCTTCGCTAAGCAAGTCCAAAAACTCGAGGTGGAAGACCCCATGAAGGCTGAAGAAATCCTCGTTGGAAGCCTTCGGTGTGCTTTTCTCGAAGGTGACACCAAAAACGGTTCTTTCATGGCAGGTCAGGTAAGTGGTTTAATTGACGAAATCAAACCCGTTAAAGAGATCATAGAAGGTGTGGTTGAAGAAGCGAGAAGACTTCTTGTAAATCTCTTCGCACGATTCGGAGGTGAAGTTTGATGACGGCATGGCTCTTTCCAGGTCAAGGTTCCCAGCAAGTGGGAATGGGTGAGAGACTTTTTGAAAGTCAAAAGGAGTTGGTCGAACAGGCCAACGAAGCTTTGGGCTTCGATTTGAAATCGTTGATACTCAATGGCCCTGAAGAAGAGCTCAGAAAAACAGAGAATACCCAGCCGGCCATCTTTTTGGTGAGTTATCTTGCCGCCCAGGAACTTCTTAAAGCGGAGAGACCGAGCTTCCTCGCCGGACACAGTCTTGGAGAGTACACTGCCCTGGCTGTAGCAGAAGTCTTTGACTTTGCAACCGGGATCAGGCTGGTGAGGAAACGCGGCGAGCTGATGGCAAAAGCTAAAGCAGGTACGATGGCTGCAATCATAGGATTGAAGAAGGAAACCATCGAGGAGTTATTACAACAAGTCGAAGGCACAGTCGTTATCGCCAATGAGAATTCTCCTCAACAATTCGTCATAAGCGGTGAAGTTGAGGCTGTGAACAAGGCCTGCTCACTCTTAGAAAGGGCCGGAGCGAGGAGAGTAACACCTCTCAATGTTAGCGGCGCGTTCCATTCTCCGTTAATGGAAGAGGCGAAAAACCAGATAAAAAATGTCCTGCAGGGGATCGAGTTCAAGAAACCTAAGTATTCTGTTGTACAAAATGTGGTTGCCCAAAGTGTGAAGGATCCCCAGCAGATCAAGGCAAACCTCGTGGAACAGCTCACAGGCCGAGTTCGCTGGATAGAAACCCTCCAGTATCTCGGCGCGGCCGGCGTGAAGAAGTTTGTGGAAGTTGGTCCAGGGAAAGTGCTCTCAGGTTTGGTACGTAAAACTCTCAAGGGTGTCGAGATAAAACAGTTCGTCTAAGAGAAAGAAGAACAAAATGAACGTCGACAATGTTGATAACGGAGGGCTTCCATCCATTTTAAGGAATTGGAAGAAGGTTAGATGTTGCTGCATTGTGCGCGTTTTGTAAAATATTACTTATAGAATACTCTCCAAATTTAGGATCGAAGTGTGCTTCGGTTTGGGGTCTTTGCGAAGGGAGGTCGAATAGTGAGTAGAACCTTGGTGGAAAGGCATTTTATTCTTCCCGAAGATTTGGAGGATGTATTCGCTTCAACAGACGAGATTATTATCCCGCAAAGCAAGGAGGAGATTTTAGAACTTGCAGTGGGTGGGAAGGACTTTTTCGAAGTCGCTTACGAAGTACCGGAAAAGGGATGGATAATCGAAGCGACCGTTGCGAGGTGCAAAAATGGCCTGGCGGTTAATTTTCCGGAACCGTACATGAGAAGAAGAGACCCAAATGCTTTGGTAATAGGAGATGACAAGGACACGGACAAACCGAGATTCAGAGAACGTTTTGGAAAAGATTTTGAACCGGTAAGGAGAGAAACCTTCGAGTGGTTGAAAACACAAAAGCTGGTCATAGTTCCTTTCATGGCTGGAGGGTACGAATACGGTTATCCAAGCCTTCTCGTTTCACCCAAGAATGCCGCGTTCTTTGCTGGAGCGCTTGCTGACTTGCAATTCTTCATTCCGAGAGATAAATTGCCAGATCATTTCAAACCGAGATGTGTAATCTATCTTGCCCCTCCCTTCCGACATACCCACTTTGGAGGAAAACAAGTGGTTGTGCACAACAGACTCGACGAACTGCACGAGATATTCTCCTACAGCCTTTATCTCGGCCCAAGTGCGAAGAAAGGAGTTTACGGTTTCCTTCTTCAAGTTGGAGAAGAGGAAGGATGGATCACCGTTCATGGTTCAGCAGTGAGGGTTATCACGCCCTATGAAAACGTCACGGTTATAATGCATGAAGGTGCAAGTGGTGGCGGAAAGAGCGAGATGTTAGAGCAGGTTCATAGAGAGCCTGACGGGAAGATTATCTTAGCGAAAAACATTGTCACGGGCGAGGAGATACATATCGAACTCAAAGAAAATTGTGAGCTTGAACCTGTTGCGGACGATATGATCATGTGCCACCCTAATTTGCAAAACGGTAGGAAGCTTGTCGTCAAGGACGCAGAAGATGGATGGTTTATAAGGGTAGACCATATAAGAGAGTATGGCACAGATTCCTTTCTCGAAAAGCTGACTGTCCATCCATCCGAAGATTTAATCTTTCTCAACATTGATGCCGCGCCGAGATCCACTGCGCTCATCTGGGAACACATCATGGATGAACCTGGAAAAACCTGCCCAAATCCAAGGATAGTCATGCCGAAAAGAGTCATGCCCCATGCGGTGAGCGATCCCGTGGAAATCGATATAAGAAGTTTCGGCGTGAGAACTCCTCCCTGCACGAAAGAAGAGCCGTCCTATGGCATAGTTGGTTTTCTCCAAATCCTACCCCCCGCGATTGCATGGCTTTGGCGGCTTGTAGCTCCGAGGGGCCACGCGAATCCAAGTATCACGGACACGAGAGGTATGTCCAGTGAAGGTGTCGGATCTTTCTGGCCTTTTGCAACGGGAAAGATGGTGAGACTTGCGAATCTACTTCTTGAACAGGTACTCAACACACCCGAGACAAAATACGTTCTTGTTCCAAATCAGTACATTGGTGCCTACAAAGTAGGATTCATGCCGGAATGGATTTCACGAGAGTATCTTTCACGCAGGGGAAGTGCGTGGTTCAAACCAGAACAACTTGAACCCTCGAAATCTCCTATTCTCGGATTCACACCGAAGAGAATAAAGATCGATGGAATGCCACTCCCCAAAGAACTGATTCATCCAAATCTGCAACCAGAAGTAGGGGAAGAGGTCTACGAAAAAGGAGAAGAAATACTCCAAGATTTCTTCGTGCGGGAACTTAGAAAGTTTCTTACACCTGATCTTCACCCACTGGGGAGAGAGATAATCCAGTGCTGTATTGACAAGGGAAAGCTATCAGATTACTTAAGTCTCATCCCCATGGCATAGAAATGAAACAAACCGCTGATTTTACTTGACCGTGTTGTAAACGAGCACACACGGGAGATGTTCGTGTCCTCTCCAATTGTTGTAATCTTTCGGTGATATCCTCTACTTGTCATGAAATCCGAGATGTTTTTAGCATCGATAGTATTCTTCGTCACCTACATTTTGTTAGCAACCGATAGGCTTCATAGAACATTAATCGTCCTGCTGGGAGCATCGTTTCTCATGTTCTCCGGTATCTTTCACGAGCCCGCAGCAGTCTTCAAAGAATATGTGGATTTCAATACGATCTTTCTTCTATTTGGAATGATGGTTTTCGTGGGAGTTCTGAAGGAAACCGGGATTTTTGAGTACGTCGGTATCAAAGCACTGATGCTTTCCAAAGGAAATCTGCTGAGACTTTATTTTTACCTCACCACTTTAACAGCTTTGACTTCGGCGGTATTGGACAATGTCACCACCGTTATAGTGATAATCCCTATCACCCTGGCAGTCGCCGATGCCACGCGTACCGATCCAGTTCCCTTTGTCCTTGGAGAGATTTTCTCATCCAATATTGGTGGAACCGCCACTTTGGTAGGAGATCCCCCCAACATCATGATAGGTTCCGCAGCCGGGTTTTCCTTTATGGATTTCGTTGTCAATCTTGGACCAGTGGTGCTGGCGATCTTCCTGGTAGTGAACAGCGTTATCGCCCTCGTGTTTCGTAAACAGATTAACAAAAAGGTACCTGCTGAAAAGCTCGAACATCTTGGCATTCCAATAAGCAACCCTGCAAGTTTCAAGATCGCCGTTTTTCTTATTGGAATAGTGGTAGGGTTATTCATCTTCCAAGAATTTCTCCCTGTGGAGACTTCCTTCATCGCAATCCTGGCAGCTAGTCTTGCTTTGCTTCTTTTGAACAGACACAAGGTAGACGAATCGCTTTCCAAGGTAGAATGGGGTACTATCATATTCTTTTTTGGCCTTTTTATCGTGGTTGGTGGTCTTGAAGAAACCGGCTTTTTGGAAATTTTAGCCCGTCAGATCGTCTCTTTAGCCAAAGGTTCCATCCAAACTGCTGAGCTGCTGATCTTGAACATTTCTGGTTTCGCTTCGGCCTTTGTTGACAACATACCTTATACCGCCACACTCATACCCACTATAGAATCCCTGAACAAGATCGATCCTGTAGCTTACTCCAATCTTGATCCCCTGTGGTGGGCCCTTTCTTTGGGAGCTTGTCTGGGTGGTAATGGTACTTCTGTGGGCGCTTCAGCTAACGTTGTGGGCCTGGCTATTCTCAAACAATACTACGGAAAAGAGATTTCCTTTATTCAATTTTTGCGCTACGGTATGTTGGTATTACTAATCAGCCTCTTTCTTTCGAGCTTGTACCTTCTTTTGTTCTGACACCATTGATAACGTTTCATTGAAGATCCAACGTCCTGTTTCCAGATTCGCACTTCATTGCCTCGTGGGATTTTGGGGCAGTTTTGCTTGAACACTTCTCCAGCACCTGTGAAATCCATAAGATTGATGCGACTCAATTCGTTAACTTCCTCCCCACATTAATAAGGATTGCGGTACAATATACAATAGCTTTGAATCCGCCTGGCTTCGAGAACGAAACGCTCAAGGTATCTACGTGTGGTTTAGGTTTGACTTGAAACTTCGAAAGGAGGAGAGAGGATTGAACCAATTCGACGGGATAAAACGCGCATTAGAAGATGCAAGAAAGGTGGGAGTAGTGGGACATATCATGCCTGACGGAGATTGCATCAGCTCTGTCTTGAGCGCAGGGCTTGGCCTTGAGAAACTGGGCAAAGAGGTTCGAATGATAGTAGACTACGAAATCCCCTGGTATTACTATGAATTCGACGCTGTGGAAAGAATTCACCGCGCGGGTGCATTGCAAAACTGGGATCCGGACGTTATCCTGGTTTTGGATGCTTCCTCACCAGACAGGGTCGGAGATGTCGAAGAATTTCTCGAGAAAGCTTTGGTGCTCGTTGTGGATCATCACGCAACCAATCATGCCTTCGGTGATTTCAATTGGGTAGACACCAAATTTGGGGCTACAGCCCAAATGGTGCTAAAACTCAACAAGGCTCTTGGGGTTTTGTACGATCCCGAACTCGCCTTGTACAACTTCATAGGCATCGCCACGGATACTGGCTTCTTCAGATATGCTAACTCGGATGTCCAGGTATTTGAGGACGCAGCTGAACTCGTGCGGCTTGGCGCCAATCCTAATGTAGTGGCGAGTACCATCTTGGAAAACAAGAAACTCGAACAGCTGGGACTTTTCTGTGAGGTGGTCCACGGACTGAAAATAGAGTGTGATGGTCTGTTGGCTTACTCTGCCATCCCTTGGAATGCCTTTGAGAAACGGGGGCTTTCCGAATCAGATGCCGCGGGATTTGTGGGAGAAATGCGGGCCATTCGTGGTGTTGAAGTGGCCGTGCTCTTCAGCGAGTCGAAAGAGGGAGAGATTCACGTGAGCATGCGTTCGAAGAAGTGGTTCGACTTGACGGAAACGGCGGTTCATTTTGGAGGTGGAGGACATCCTCGAGCGGCTGGCTTCACGGTGAAAGCAGGAGAGGCCTCCCTCGCCGAAGTGGTGGAAAGCACTGTACAGTATTTAAAGATACGACTGACGCAAAGAGGATGAAGGGTGGAACCGAACATGATCGTTGGAATGATCAGACACGGTGAGACGAATGCTAACCGGGATGAAATTGTTCAAGGAAGGTTAGATATCCATGGCTTGACGAAGCGGGGTAGGCAGCAAATAGAACGGCTGGCTCAATACATAGGTGAGCTGGGAATACCTTTCAGGTGGATATACAGCAGTCCATCCAGACGAGCGAGGGAAACAGCGGAAATTCTGTCATACGTACTGGGGTTGCAGGTGGAATACGACACCAGCTTGCTGGAAATGGACTTTGGTAAATTGGAGGGGTTGCCCTACTCAGAAGTGTACAAAAGAAAAGATTTTCGAACAATGGCGGAACGCTTTTCTCAGTATAGAGCGCCGGGTGGAGAGCGATCTGTGGACGTTCAACAGCGCATGGTGAACTTTCTTGAACAACTTCGGGTGAACACTCTCATCGTTTCCCATGCGATCGCTATAGCCACTGTTCTCTGCTGGATAAAGGATCTCAGCCTGGACCACGTTTGGGAGCAGAATGTAGGTAACGGCCACCTCTACCTTTTGGAGAAGAAGGGCGGAAGGTTCACAATAATAAAAGGGTACGATGCTTTGATCGGCTAAGGAG
>QNAP01000021.1 GCA_003641795.1 Thermotogae bacterium
CTACATCCGTGTAGCTCGACGCCCGTTTGTACGAGTGCTCGCTGTGTGAGCGTGAGAAATTCATCACCGTTATGTGGTTAGGTGAGTTCGAACTATTATCTTGTTCGCTCTCAGGTAGTAAATATCTACGTGGCATGTACCATCTCACCTCTTTTGATGAAAACGATCAGATCTGCGATACCATTTGAAGTTTATCACGTTTGGTCAATGCTTCGTTTTCCTTTCGTGATATAAATTCATAGGGGGTGACTTCATGGGTGTCATCGACAAACTCTATACGTCCACCGTTGTGGTCACCATGAAGGTGGGAGATAAGCTCAACGGTATTTCTGTGGCCTGGGTGACGCGCGTTTCCTGGAGTCCAGTGATGCTGGCAATTTCCATAGGAAAGACGAGATATTCTCACGAGCTTCTCTTGAATGCTAATGGTTTCTGTGTTTGTGTGCTTGGAAAGAATGCTGAGAAGGTAGCGGAGCATTTTGGCACACTCTCCGGAAGAGATGTGAACAAATTCGCTACCGTCCCTTACAGCTTTTCGAAGCGGGGTTATCCCGTCCCTGAAGGAACGATCGCGTACATGGAGTGTGAAAAGACTGGCAGTTTCGAGGCGGGAGATCATACTATCTTCGTGGGAAGGGTGATCGATGGGAAGATTTTGAAAGACGAAGAACCAATGATCTTCGGAGAGGGGAGAATACTTCCTTGAAGAGAATAGCGGTGGTTTATGGTACCAGACCGGAATCGATAAAACTCGCGCCGGTGATAATGGAGCTGAAAAAGCTTCCGAACATCGAGGTACTGGTGGTTGTGACCGCTCAGCACCGTGAGATGCTCGACATGATGAATCGCATCTTCGGTATAACCCCGGATGTGGATTTCGACCTCATGAGAGAGCGTCAGAGTCTCGAAGACCTTTCTTCCCGTGCTCTGAAAAGGCTTTCGAGCCTTTATGAGGAAGTAGAACCCGACGTGGTAATGGTCCAAGGTGACACAACCACTGCTTTCATATCAGCCTTAGCGGCTTTCTACAAACGCATACCTGTTGCTCATGTGGAGGCGGGGTTGAGGACGAACGACAAGTATTCGCCATTTCCAGAGGAGATCAACCGGCGTTTGATTAGCCACCTGGCCACTTTTCACTTCGCTCCGACTGCTAAAGCCGCAGAAAATTTGGCGAGAGAAGGCATCACGGAGAACGTTTGGATCACGGGGAACACCGTTGTGGATGCTCTTCTTTGGATGACCAGAGAGAAAAGAGCTGAGCTGGACACAGCTTTTTCAAAGTTCCTTCCCAATTTCAACTGTGGGAGCAGGGTACTGCTGTTGACGATGCACAGGCGGGAGAACTGGGGAGAGCCCATGAAGAAAGCTCTCAAAGCGATTAGACAGGTAGTAGAAAAGGAAGACGATCTACTCATGGTCTACCCGGTACATCCAAATCCTGTTGTTAAAAAGATAGCCTTTGAGGTTCTAAAAGGTGTACCCAATATCGTGCTGACCGACCCGCTGGATTATCTCACCCTCATCGCCGTGATGAGCAGGAGTTGTGCGATCCTCACCGATTCGGGAGGCATCCAAGAAGAAGCCCCCAGCTTCGGCGTGCCAGTGTTGGTCTTGAGGGAGACCACCGAGAGGCCCGAATTGATAGAGAACGGCTTTGGAAAGCTCGTAGGAACCGATCCTGTTCGAATAACGGAGGAGTTGAAAAAATTACTTCGTGGGGAGTTTTCTCCGGAAGGAAAAGGGAACCCCTTTGGAGACGGGAAGGCTTCGAAGCGCATCGTTGAGGCACTCGTTTCACATTTTCGATGACGTGTGGAAGACGTTTGCGCGATCTGCGAGTGGAACTACCGAGGATGTGCCCACTCGAAATGCGTGAGTCAAATCAGCTTCGAACCCCTTTGAAGCGAGTCTTTTCGCATGTTCAGTTTCTTTCAAATCTTTCAGCGTTAGATGTCGTGCGACAAGCATTGCCAAATGTGAGGCATCGTCCATATCTGCTTTGAAAGTGATCTCGTCTCTCAGTGTATTCACGAGAAGTCCCGCGCAGTAGACGTCCTCCATGGAGATCCTCATCTGTGTGCCCGCACAGATTATGGAGATTTTCTTGGGATTTAGGGCCTTCAAGTGTTTCACAACCGATGGGAGGTTGTTCAAACATGCGAGAATCTTAAGGGACGCTTTTGCTTCGTTAACGGCTCGTGTGCCGTTTGTAGTGGTCATGACAACAGATCTTCCACGAACCTTTGAGAGCACTTCTTGTTTCGTCAGTTCGGTGGGGGAATTATCCAGGTCGAACCCCTTTATTTTCAAAGCGCCGCGCTCACCAGCTGCCAGGTAGCCCTTCTTCTTCCACTCAAGAGCTTCTTCCACAGTGGGGACCATAACCAGTTCCGATATTCCTGCTTCAAAGAGCGCACATGCCATGGATGTAGCTCTTAAGACATCTATAATGACCGCTATACGTGTTTCTATAGGAACAGGTATGAAATACGTTTCAATGCGCAAGATGTCGCACTCCTAAAAAATATGGGGCTACAGCCCCAAGGGTTCTGGTGGAGGCGCCGGGAGTTGAACCAGGGTCCGAAACTGGACCCCCACAGGCTTCTACGGGTGTAGCCCGCGTTTGAATCTCGGAAAAAGGCTCCCCACGGGCAGGGTTCCCTTTCCAAAGCCCCTAAACTCTCGCTACGAATGTCGGGGCAACATCCGCAGCATAGACCCGCTCTCTGACGTTCCTTTCTTCCCCCGGGTCAAGGGAAGAAGGAACGGCTACCTGTTCAATTAGGCAGCGAGTGCGTAGTCGTAGTTGGCACTTTTTTGCGTTTCCACCTTTTTTACGAGGAGGTGGAGACCTCGACCCGCTTCCTGCGGGGATCACAGCCCCGTCGAGACCGTTTCGCCCCCGCGCATCTATTATACCAGATGTTTATCTCCTCTCGACCTTCTAAGGAAGATAAGACTTCTAATTGTTTCACGTTAAATTTACGCCATGATGAAAACTTGAACACAACCCGAATGTATGAAGAAAAAATACAAAAACAGAAGCGTTGTAGAGCAATAGGAAAGATAAAGAACGCATACGGACGATGAGAAGGGACAAAAAGTCCGGAAACGGCGAAAAAGAGTATAGGGCAAAGGTAATAGCGTATAACTGGATGCAGGTAATGAATTTTTGTATTCCTTGTTAGATGGATGAGCATCTTACACACAGGCTCCTCATATTATACTTCCAGAAATTTTCGAATACACTCCCTATTCCTTGACAAAAACATTCAGAAGTGCTACAATAATTACCGTAATAATATGTATGTAAACATTACAAACTAAAAAGTGGGAAAGGAGCTGATCTTATGAAATGGGTATTGAAGTTGCTGGTCGGTTCATTGGTAGTATTACTAGTAACTTTGTCCTTTGCCTCTACAAGAATCACTTTTTGGCACATGTATGATTCCGGTCCGGGCAAAGAGCTGATGGATGAGATTATCAAGGAATTTAACGAAACAAATGAGCTCGGTATTGAAGTCAAAGCTCTGGCTATTTCTTTTTGGGACTACTGGGACAAACTGGGAGTAGCTATGGCTGCTGGTGAAGAACCAGATGTGTTCATGCACGACTTGGGAAATGTTCCAAGCCGTGCTTACAAAGGAATCATTGCAGACTTAACACCGTACATTGAAGCACGAGGCATGGATGCAGATAAGCTATTCTTTGAAGTCCCATTTTCAATGTGTAAGTGGGAAGGCAAAGTGTACGCGCTTCCTTTTGAGACGGATGTAAGACTTCTGTACTACAACAAAGATCTGTTCAAATTGGCGGGGCTTGACCCAGAACGACCTCCCAAAACATGGAAGGAGCTTTGGGAATACGCTGATAAAATCACCAAGAAGACAGCAGAAGGTGAATACGACATACTTGGCTTTAATCCGCTTTATGGTCAGTCTTACTTCTGGATTTATGTATGGGGAATTGGGGGAACGTTTCTTGAGAACGGTAAAATAAAAGTCAACAACCCATCAATTGTAAAAGCTTTGGAAGAATGGGTTGCAATGCTCAAGAAACTTGGTATAAAGAAATTGCAGAATTTCAATGCAAAATATGGCTGGGGCTCCGATGCTTTCCTTTCTGGCAAATTGGGAATGGTGATTCAGGTTGGACAATATGGTTCGACAATAAGAACTTTTGCTCCAAACGTGAATTACGGGGTTACTTATATACCATACCCAGCAAGGAAGGCAACTTGGTCAAATGGTTTTTCACTTGAAGTTTCAAGTAGGAGCGAGCACAGGAAAGAAGCAGCAGAATTCGCATTATATTTGGTCAGTAAAGAAGTGCAGTTACTTTTCGCGCAGAAGTTAAATTCTCTTGTTTGCAACAAAGAAGCGGCTTTTGATCCTACTTTGATGCAAAATCCCGAGTGGAAACTGCAAGTTAATGCTCTTCAATATTCGCGATTCAGGCCTTTTGTACTTGAAGCGCCTACTTGGTACGAAGAGCTGCAGAAGGCGGTGGATGAGGCTGTCTTGAAGGGTAAGGATGTAAAACGTGCTTTGGACGATGCTCAAAAACGAATTGAGGCGGAAATCCTGAGGTTTAAAATGACAAATAAGTAGCATAGTAGTACTCAACCCTCTGACAAACACTAAAGAGGTATTTCAAAACAAATGGTGGAGTGCAAAATAACATGGCTGAAAGGCAGCACAGAAAGCTTTTGAAGCACAAGCAAAATACAATTGGATATCTTTTTGCTTTTTCATGGATAGTCAATTTGCTTGTCTTTGTACTCTTTCCTATCGCATTTTCTGCTTACCTCAGTTTCACACGTTACGATGGCGTTAATCCACCAAAATGGCTTGGTTTGACGAACTATAAAATAATGTTCACGCTGGATCCTAGCTTTTGGAAAGCTTTTGGTAATACATTGTATTACATGTTTGGTTCGGTATTCCTAAAGGTTTTTATATCCTTAATTCTCGCGGTGATTTTGAACAATGCACGCAAAGGCATGGGGGTTTTTAGAACCATATTTTTTCTTCCGGTGGTCTTACCAGTTGTTCCGGTGATGTTTCTGTGGATGATGCTTTTCAATCCAAATGGGTTAATAAACAGGTTTCTAGCTTTTTTTGGGATTCCTGGTCCACTTTGGTTGAATTCACCTGCATGGTCAAAACCAGCTCTTATAATGATGAGTCTTTGGGGTGTTGGCGGAATAATCGTCATTTTCTTGGCAGCACTTCAAGATATCCCCAGAAATCTTTACGAAGCAGCACAATTGGACGGTGCAAACTCTGTGCATATATTCTTCAGAATAACTCTTCCCATGCTTTCTCCTGTGATTTTGTTTTGTGTTGTGACCGGTTTTATCTCAGCATCGCAGGTATTTGCTGAGGCCTACATAATGACAGGTGGTGGTCCTCTCGAATCGACCACTTTTGTTAATTTGAAGATCTATTTGCTTGCGTTCAAACAAGGAGATATGGGGTATGCCTCAGCAATGGCATGGTTCATGTTCCTTATAATGGTTCCTCTAACAATAGTGGTTTTCCGTGTCTTCAGGAAATGGTTAACTATCGACTGAGGTGGTATGATGAGGAACCTTTCCATTAGAAATATAAAGATAGCAATTGTTTACGCTGTTTTGGTGCTTTTATCAATAATTTTCTTAATACCGCTTTTCTGGATGATTTCAACCTCACTCAAGTCAGATGAGGAAGTCATGACTGCACCTATAAAATGGGTCCCAAGTACTCTAAGGTGGGATAACTATGTAAAAGCAGTGGAAGCTTTCCCGTTTTTGCTATATTTACGTAACACAGTTTTTTTGACGATAATCAACACTATCGGAACCTTGTTAACTGGTTCACTGGTCGCTTACAGCTTTGCAAAATTGAAATGGAAAGGTAAAAGGCTCTTATTTGCGATTACAATTGCCACGATGTTTATACCTGGGCATGTCCTTGTGATCCCTACCTACATAGTGTACTCAAAACTTGGATGGGTGAATACATACCTACCTTTGATTATTCCATCTTGGCTTGGTGGCGGTGCATTCACCATCTTCCTATTAAGGCAGTTCTTTATATCTCTTCCCGATGAAATTATAGAAGCAGCGCGGTTGGATGGTGCATCGGAATTGGCGATCTTTACTAAAATAGTTCTTCCAATATCGGTGCCTGCTTTGGTAACCGTAAGTATTTTCACGGTGCTTTTCGTTTGGAACGATTTTTTTGGGCCGCTTATATACCTTCACAAAAGTGAATTATGGACTTTGTCGATTGGTTTGAGAAGCTTTCAACAAAGATACACGACACATTGGAATTTGTTAATGGCTGCTTCAACGCTTATGTCTTTGCCAATGATAGTAATTTATTTCTTCTTGCAGGACAAGATAGTCAAAGGTTTTGCCCTCAAAGGAGGGTCTCATTGAACATGATGAAAAAGTTCGGATGTTTTTTCTTGATACTTTTGTGCATAAATCCTGTTTTTGCAGGGATACAAGAGGTGATAATAATACCCTTCAGTCATCTCGATATAGGTTTTACAGCCACCCCACAAGAAGTGTCTGAACAATACGCAACGTTATTTGATGGCTTGTTGGAGATTTTAAGGAAGTTGCCAGATTATTCTTTCACGGTGGAATCCTTTTGGCAGTTTCAACAGTGGCTTAGAAATGCTTCGAAAGAAGAGTTAGAAAAAATTAAGACATATGTTCAGCAAGGTCGCTTGGAATTCACGGCAAACTTTGCAAACATGCACACGGGATTCCAGAATGAACTCACACTTTACGAGACAGTAGCTTATCCAATACGGAAGTTGAAAAAGCTCGGAATAGATGTTCAAGTTTGTATGCAAGATGATGTCCCTGGATTCACTGCAGACTTACCAGACATCCTTGCGGATCTTGGAATAAAGTACTTGATAATAGGATTGAATGACAAATTTTCAAATGTACTTACATTGCCTGGGCCTTCACACATCTTTTATTGGGAAGGTCCAAGAGGTGGTAGAGTTCTTACATATGTTACCAAGCGAAGTTATATGGAGGGTATACTCATCAGATCAGCAGCTGAGCTAGAGCAAATTGTAAGTGAAACAGAAAAATCCGGATATAAGTATAATGTTTTGCCATTGCTCGCCGCTTCCGACAATGGAGGTTACGAACCCGGGGTAATGGCTCTGATAAGGCTTGCGAGAACGTATTATGAAAAATTGCGTGTTACTGTTTCGACGCCATCGGCTTTCTTTAAAAAAATCGAAAGGGATTATGGTAATTCTTTCCCCACATACAAAGGAGACTGGTCTGGATGGTGGGAAATAACCAAAACTGGATGTCCGTACTCTTCTGGTGTGGTGAGATGGGGACAAGATGCTTTGGAGGACCTTTTAAAAACTGGTACCATTTCGATCAATAATCCTTACTACGATGCAATTGTGGAAAAACTTCTTCTTTTTACCGAACACACGGCTTCCTGTGGAGCAGGTTGGCCCGGTCTCTTTACGCTTGAACAGACGGAAATTTCGAATAAAACGGTGGTTGAATATGCAGCAAATGCTTATAGTTTGCTCATGAAATTCTTGCGATCAACTTTTTTGCGAAAGGAGGATGCCATACCGGTTTTTTGTAGATCGAATAAACCGATTAAAACGACATTGAAGGTACCAGTAATTTTACAGGGTGATCATGTGGGCACAATAGCAGTTAACGATCAACAATTTAAGGCTTGGTCTTTTTCTGAACCGTCTACCGATACTTATGAACCTTTTGCTCAAGGTCTCAAAGCTCGTGTAGTTTTAAAACCTGGTTTGAATTACCTACAAATAGGAGATTTTCGAAAATGCAATTTCTCAAGGACAAAGATGCGAATCATAGAAAACGACTTTTACAGAATTGAATTGAACGCCGATCTAACATTCGACGTATTTGACAAAGAACTCGGTACTTTGGTGCTGAAAAGCGCAGGTAGAGTTACCCGTAGATTCACGGGTAAGAATAATGAGAGTCCTCCACTAATTCTGAATGCAGATAATGTCATTGTAACGAATTATCCTGGGGAGAAGATCTTGGAAATAGACTTTTCAAAAGGAAGTGTAATAAAGACCATCAGGATAACTTTGCCGATCGGCGAAAAAGTCTTCTATTTCGATTGCTTTGTAGATAAGCGTTACTTGCCGCACGTTTCTTACAACTATCATTCAGTGAACTATTTTGTAGCTTTTCCGTTGGTAAATGTACAAAGTGTAAGTTACCAAGGTCCCTGTACTATTGTTAACAATCCATTTGAATTTCCAAGTGTTAGACCAAATGAAATATCGATAAATGGTCTTTTGATAGGACACGCGCACTCTCATGCGTGTGTAATCGCAAGTAGGGAAGCTTTCATGGTGGAAACAACACGTGACGAAGGGGGAGGATTAAAAGTAAATTTCCACCTTCTAAGACATTACAGTGAGATGGCAGCAAAGAGCGAAGGAGTTGTACAACTGTCTTCGGTGGAACCTGGAACACCTAACATACTCAGATTTTCATTCTTTTTTACCAGCTTGAGAGAACCTGATTTGAAATTAGCCCAAGAGTTTCTTCATCCGCCAATTGTTATCGTTCCGTCGAATTAGGAGGGGGTACTTTGGCGAGTGGCAGAGGAAGAACACTAAGCATTTGTATGCCATTGTTGATATCTGGGAGTGAAGAAGGTATCTTGTTACTTCATGGTTATACTGGATGTCCATATTCCTTTCGAAATTTGCTACCTCGGTTAATAGAAAGAGGTTACACAGTAAGCGCTCCAAGATATCCTGGCCATGGTACCAATGGGGAAGATTTTCTGAGCACAAATTGGCGCGATTGGCTTAGAGCAAGTTTGGATGCTTACTATGATCTGCGGCAGATGTGTAATAAGATCAGTATCATAGGATTCTCAATGGGAGGAGCTATTGCGTTGATTCTATCTTTTTCAATACCTCCGCGAAATTTGGTGTTAGTTTCTCCTGCTGTGTTTTTGAATGGCTGGTACATACGCTTGGCTTTTTTGCTCTCCCTGTTCGCAAAAAAAATACCAAGTGGTTATGAAGAAGAGACTGATGTGGCAGAATATCAGTCTCTTATCGACGAATATCTAAGGTATTTTTGGCCATCACAAGCTCATTCGCTCCAAAGATTATCCCAAATGGCCAGAAGAGTTGTTCCAAAGATAACTTCGAGAACACTTGTATTGGCTGGCGAAAAAGATGACATAGTACCTCTTAGAGCTGCGAAGTTCGTGGTGGAAAAGATCTCTTCCCAAGATAAAGAACTTGCACTGTTCAAAAAATCTGGGCATGATCTTTTAAACGATGTTGAAAAAGAATTAGTTATCGAAAGAATCCTTTTCTGGTTGGAAAATCATTCATCAGAGGAGGCGAAAAAATGACCGTAAAGGTGAAAAGAGCTGAATACATAGGACCTTGCTTCACAAACAATGACGCACACGTTCTTGGTCATGATGGCGCATACTCAATACCTCTTGACGACAATAGGGTGCTTTGGACATTTGGTGACACGCTAATAGGTGAAGAAAGAAAGTACTATGACCCTGAAGAAATCTTGATCGATGAATGGTTGGGAAGCGATTGGGCTAAGGACAATATCGTAATGACAGCCAATTCAGTTTGTATTGTGAACACACAGAAAGCAGAAGAACTCTTAAACACGAAATGTTTTTATGTTTTGGACTCCAATCACAAGGCAAAGGAGATCATACCATCTGCATTGCCGGCAAATAGAGCAGGTAGATACAGACCAATATGGCCTATGGATGGTATATGTCTCGACAGAAAACTTTACATATTCAGCATAATGGTCGATTGTGCCCCACCAAACCTAGAAAGCAATATACCGGACATCAATGTTTTCGGAGCAGGAATTGTACGGAGCTTTTATCCATATAATGAATTCGAGAAATTGAAGCCAGTTGTTTATCCGGATCTTCCGAAAGATCCGGTGAATCATGCTGAGTATCCTTATCTTTGGTGGAACTGTGACTTGGATGAAAAATTCGATCAAGTAGCTGCTTTCGGTACAGCTGTGTTAAAAGAAGTTGTAGATGGTTATGTCTACATCTTTGGAAGCAAAATGCAGATGAAGGACAAAAAGATTGTCCATGGTGTGTCGCTTGCCAGGGTAAAAGCAGAGAAAATAGAAGATATTACTAGGTATGAGTATCTAAAGGAACTCAAAGGTTCTGAGCCAATTTGGACTAAAAATCCAAAAGAAGCCATGCTTCTATTTGACGGAAACGCTAACGAACTTTCCGTTTCCTACAACAAATACTTAGGTAAGTATCTAACGTTCTACTCGTACATTGGGGATATACACGAAAATCGAATAAGCAGATTCCTTGAAGAAATACACATGAGGTATGCAGATAATATCTGGGGCCCTTGGAGCAATCCGATAACCGTTTACAAATGTTATAAATCTAGACCAGATGATACGTGTTACGCCGCTAAAGAACATCCAGAATTCTCCAGGGAGAATGGGAAAATAACTTATTTGACTTATGTGAGTCATCAAAGATATTGGCCAGAATTGGTCAGATTGGAATTCGAATAACAAGAAGCGAGGTTAAAAGACCATGCTTCCAAATGACACAAACAAAGTATGGCTTGAAAAGCCGCTACAAGAAGAGATCTTTGTGGGTTGGTCCAAGCTTTGTCGAAGACTGCACCGTCGTTTGATGGATAGCAAAAAAAACCTTGTAATAGCTTTTGATGGCTACTTGGGTGTTGATTGGGATCGTTTATATGAATTGACAAAAGAACTTGAAAACTTCGGGATTAACTACGAAATAGAGGATTACTCGAAACTCTGGAAGCAACCCAGTGCAATTTGGGCTTTGATAAAGGATAATATTGAATGTGATATACATTTTGGAAAGATATACTCGGGGCAACTTGAAGACTTCCTTGACTTCCAACGTTTACAGGAATTCAAGAGTTACTTAATTTCTCTTCGTAAACAGCAAGTTCCAAAGCTGGTAATATTGTATGGTAACGGTGTGGTTAACAGATTTACGAAGAAATTCTTTGACGAAGTTTTCTACGTAGACATCAGCAGAACCGAATTTCTAAAGAAGATTGAAAAGCATTCTTATCGATTCCTCGGAGAATCCAAAGGTCCCATAAGGGGTCAAGCAGATGTTGGATTATCTTTAGGGGCGTTCAAACTTTCTCAGTATATCTGTACTCCGATTTTCGACAAACATAGACGCCGGCTCATCAGAATCATGAGCTATTACGTTCTTTTTGAAGATGAAGTCAAAATCTTTTCAAAAGCAAGCTTCGAGAAGATTTGCGATAAACTTTCTTCAAAGCCCTTCAAGTTGACCCCCCTTTACATATCTGGACCTTGGGGAGGTCAGTGGATAAAGAAGGTCAGGAATTTGGATCCTTCGTATCCAAATTGTGCTTGGGCTTTTGAAGCTGTTACTGGTGACATGTGCCTTGGGGTTAACCTCAATGATTCTCTTTTCTTTAAGTTACCATTCGTAACTTTCCTTTCAAACTCTAAACAGAAGCTTGTGGGAACCAAAATTTTCAAACGCTTTGGTTACTTTTTTCCCATAAGGGTTCATTACGACGATAGTTATAAAGGTGGAAACATGGCTATTCAAGTGCACCCCAATCGACAATATGTTAAAAAGTATTTCAACGAAAAAGTAGGTCAGCACGAGGCTTACTACATCGTGAGGAGGAAAGAGCATGCGGGCGTATACTTGGGTCTCAAGGAACATGTAGATGTAAATGAATTTGCTTACAAAGCAAAGGAGTCATATGAAAAGAAAGTTCCTTTAGATTATCAAAGGTATGTTAATTTCATAGAAAGCAATGTAGGAGATCTCTTTCTCATACCTGCGGGAACAATTCATGCACTAGGAAAAGATCAGGTGTGTATTGAGATTGGAACTAGCTATGGTTATACATTTCATGTATATGACTACTTGAGGCCAGATCTAAATGGAGAATTAAGGGAGATTCACATTGAACACGCTTTTGCAGCTTTGAAAAAAAGCAGGCGAGAGAAATGGGTTAAACGGTGTCTGATTCCGAAAGCCGAATTGATGATATCTCAGGGAAAATCCAAGGAATATTTGCTTGGTAGAAGAAGAGATATGATTTTTGAAGTCAGAAGGCTTGAACTCAAACCTGGCGCATGGTACGACAACACTGGTGACTCATTTCACATATTGATTCTGACCAAAGGCAATCAAGTAGAGGTGTTGTTTAACGATTCCAAAGACTCTGTTTTGCTTGAATGGTCCAGAACCCTTATCGTGCCAGCAAATGTTGGGAAGTATGCTATCACGTCATCTCAGGAATGTGAAATTCTCAAAGTAATTCCTTACTCTGAGGCTACGACAGAAGTTAGTAAAAAAGTGCAAAAGGAGGCACAAATAAGCGCAGATGAACAATTACGTTTTGACTTTGGATGTTGGAGGGACTGAGATAAAATCTGCTGCTGTAGGAGCTGATTCGATTATTGTTGAAGAAACAATATCGATTTACGAATCGAAGTCGTCATCATCCAAAGAAATCATCCTTGATAACTTTGGTCAAATCATAAATAATACTATCGGGAAATTCGATCAAAATACGAAGTGCTTGGGACTCTGTTTGGCTTTTCCAGGACCATTTGATTATGAAAATGGCATTTGTTATATAAAGGGTATTGGTAAATACGAGAGTTTGTATAACGTAAATGTGAAAGCAGAAATAAGAAAAATTATTCTTAGCAAATACAAGAATCATTTCGTTGATGAGTTCGGAATATATTTTGAAAACGACGCAAGGTTGTTTGCCTTGGGGGAGTATATTAGTAAATACTCTGAAAAATACAACAGGGTGGTTTTCATCACCTTAGGTACGGGAGTTGGTTCAGCTTTTATTGAAAATGGGGAGATACTTCGAAATGATAAAAGAATACCACCTGGCGGTTATATATATAACGTGAAACATGGAGAAAGTACCATAGAAAGCAGATTTTCCGCCAAAGGTATTCTGAGATTGGCACAGGAAATTGAACTTACTGATTTTGAGTCCGTAAAGGATTTAGCACAGGCCGCGAGGATGGGAGATTTAAGGGCGTTTCAGCTTTTTTCAAAATACGGAGAGCTACTCGGTTTAGCTTTGAAACCATTTTTGGAAAGGTTTAAAGCTGATGCACTGGTGATTGGGGGACAGATTTCGAAGAGTAGTGATTTATTCTTGGATAAGTTGAAGTTCAGCCTTGGGGATGTCCCTGTAGATGTGTTGGTTTCCGATGAAAGTTACATTGCCACGTTTCTGGGCGCTTATACTTACTTTATGAAAAGGAAAGGACTGATATAGGTGTCGCCAGCTACTCTTTCCATGGTTAAGGAAAGGAACACGACCATAATTTTAGATCTGCTAATGAACGATAAGTTTTCAAGAGCGGAACTCTCGAGAGCGACTGGTTTGACGAGGTCGACGGTTGGAGAGATAATAAGGGAAATGCTTGATCTCGGAATTGTTCAGGAA
>QNAP01000022.1 GCA_003641795.1 Thermotogae bacterium
CAGTGAGTGTGGTCGTCTTTGTGGAAAATGGTGGTTACGGATCACAGACCGCCGCTCCGATAGCAGAAAAACTGTTGTCGAAGTTCTTCGAGCTTTATCCAGACGCGGTCATCGAATGAAAAAAGGATTTTCTTGAAGGATGTATTTGGCGGTGGTAATCGGTCCATGTCCTGGAAGGATTAGCAGATCTGGTTTCTCTCGAAAGAGTTTGGTAAGACGTGCCACGGACGATGCCATAGCCTGCCAGTCGCCTCCCGGCAAATCCGTTCGACCTATGGAGTCTGCAAAAACTGTATCGCCGGTGAAGAGATAATCATCCCGAAGAAGGTAGCTGCAAGACCCCGGGGTGTGGCCGGGTGTGTGAATTACTTTCCAAGCCTTCCCCAACTCGCTTGGATCCGAAAAGTGGATTTGAGCAAAACATGCTGTGTTGATCCCAAATTGGTCAAAAAGGCTGTAGGAGGGTTCGAGAAGAACCTGTTTTTCGCTTTGGTGAAGATAAACCTTGTCGGGTTGCAGAGCGATCAGATCGTAGACATGGTCGACGTGTCCGTGAGTTAGTACCAGCTCCACAGATTCCACATTCACGATCTCTTTCAGTTCTTCCATGGCAGCCTTAGAGCCGCGGCCCGGGTCAACGACAAAGAGAAAAGGTTTCAGGACAACGAACCAAGAATTCTCTCCGAAGAGGTCGGAAACGTGAAGATAAATCTTCAAGTCATCGTCTCCACCAATGAACTTTAACATTCTTTCCTCTCCCTGCAGCGTCTTTCTTCAAGTTGCACAGTCACGTGTTTTATTCCAATGCTATTTGGCTTCTTTTCGATCTTATCTATGCAAGTGTCTATGGACTTGGAGCTATCTGAAAGTGTGGCGTGGCACTCCACGTACACATTTTTTCCGTCGGAAGACCAGATATGAATGTGATGGCCATCTTTCACCATATCCAACGATTCTATCGTTTTCTTCACCTCTTCCACGCTGGTTCCTTTTGGAACGGCCTGCATTACTATTCTCAAACTCTCTTCGAGTATGTGAATGAATCCTACGATCACGTACGCAACGATCGCGAAAGCGATGAGAGGGTCTACAAACCACCATCCGTGAAATTTGATCAAAAGACCTCCAAAAACCACAGCCATGGAACTTAACGCATCGCCCACTATGTGTAAAAAAGCCGATCTCACGTTGAGGTTTCTCTTAGACTTGGAGAAAAAGATAATCGCCGTTGCGAGATTACCGACAAGCCCAACGATTGCAACCCAAAGCATAAGATCGGTATCTATGGTGTAGCGGTTCAGAATCTTCGCCACCGCTTCTTTAAAAAGGAGCATCGATATGGAGAGGAGAACGGTAACATTTATGATCGAGGCGACCACTTCGGCTCGCTTGTAGCCATAAGTAAAGACCGAATCTCTTTCTCTTTTAGCGATGTGCCGCGCGACGTAACTTATCACAAGTGCCATAACGTCGGTGAAGTTGTGAAGAGCATCTGAAAGCAGAGAGAAACTGCCAGACAGAAGACCTCCAACGATTTCGGCAGCTGTTATGCCAAGATTGAAAGGAACGGAAATCATCAGTCTCGTGCCTGTAGAGTCGTGCAGGTTGTAGTCGTGATTTTCCACCAGAAACACCGCCTTCTGGGTCTTCTTCAAGATGATTGTAGCACAGTATGTGGCTCTTTTTCGCATTTTCGCTTCTTTCTTCACTCGCCACAGCATACGTTAGCTGGTCAAAGCACAACTGGCCTCACTCGTATTCGATGAAGAATGATATACTATATCCAGCGAAAGGAAAGAAAGAAGGAAAGCAAAAAGAACGGTGAGATTCCGTTCGTTGAAACGAGAGGTTTTCCATCGAAGTGAGAAGATGCCTGCTCAAAAATTCTCTTGAGGAGTAATTTTTCGTAGGAGGTGAAAGGTTATGAGGCGGTACTCACTCGTTTGGCTTGTAGTACTCTTAGCAGCCTTGGTGCTAGGGGCGCATGTCACCATTTTGCATATCAACGACACTCATGGTCATGCTTGGGCGTTCAGTGAATGGAGGAACCCGGATATTGGAGGATTTGCCTACATCGCCACATTGGTCGACGACATCAGGACATCTGTAGAGCGTGCTGGGGGGCATGTGCTCTTCCTCCATGCTGGCGATTTGAACACGGGGGTTCCAGAGAGCGATCTTCTTGACGCAGAACCCGACATCGTGGCACTGAATTTGGCGCATCTCGATGCCATGGTACTCGGCAACCACGAGTTCGACAATCCCATCGAAGTTTTGATGAGACAAAGCAGGTTCGCCAAATTCCCCTTCCTGAGTTGCAATGTGGTGAAACCCACCGGTGAACTCCTTTTCAAACCCTTTATAATCAAAGATTTTGGGGACGTGAAAGTGGGAATAATTGGCGTGACAGCTGAGGAGACGGAGATCTTGGAACCGCTCTACCTGAACGGAATAAAGTTTCTCAATGCTGTTGAATCGGTGCAGAAGTACGTCAACGCATTGAAAGACAAAGTCGATGTGATAGTGGTGCTTTCCCACCTTGGATTTGGAAAGTCTGAAAATCCCAAGTACACTAGAGACATCGATCTGGCAGAGAAAGTGAAAGATATAGACGTTATCATCGGTGGACACAGCCACACGAAAATGGAGGAAGCAGTGGTTGTAAATGGAGTCGTTATCGTCCAGGCTTGGGAATGGGGAAAGGTTCTCGGAAGACTGGATCTGGATGTTGAAGATGGAGAAGTTGTTAACTGGCACTGGTCAACTATTCCCGTGAATCTGAAGGTTTACAAGGGAAAAGATGAGCAAGGAAGAAGCATCTACGAATACGTAGGTAAACCCATCAAACCGGACTTCTTCGTAGATGCTGTGCTTGAAACGTACAAAGCGAGGGGTTCTAAAAAGCTTGACGAACCGGTGGGCGAAACAAAGATCTTGCTCGATTACACACGCGTTCGCTACGAAGATACCAACCTCGCCCATCTTATAACCGATGCAATGATTTGGAAAACTGAAGCGGACGTAGCCCTCCAGAACGGTGGTGGTATCCGGGCTTCCATCCTGCCAGGTAAGATCACCTATCGCGACATTCTCACGGTGCTGCCCTTTGGTAACACGCTTTACGTTATGAAACTCACTGGAGCACAGCTTATGAAAGTCCTCGAATACGCTGCGACCATTCCTGATGGCAAGGGAGCACACCTCCAAACTGCTGGGCTCACCTGGGTCAACGACAACGGCAAGCCCACCGATGTGAAAGTCAACGGTGAACCCATAGACTTGAACAAGGAATATCTTGTGGTGACCAACAACTACATGGCTGGCGGTGGAGACGGATATTCTATGCTGAAAGAATGGGCCAAAAATGGCTATGACACAGGATTTGTGCTCGCCGATGCGGTGAAAGACTACATCAAAAGTTTAGGGGTCATTGAGACGTACGATGACACACCGCGTTATGTGAAAAAGTAAGCCGTCACAAGGGCAGGGGTTTTCGGAGGATCCCTGCCCTTTTTCTTTTGGTTCAGGGGGGAATCGGGTTGCGCGTTTGGAAGCGCGTCGGTGAGCTTGCGGTCGGCGATATTTCTCAGGAAGACATAGCCGTTAGTTCCACTGGAAAGCCTGTGGTAAGCGTAGGTCAGCAGATAACCGATGAGATCATCGAAGGCTTACGTGCATTGGGTATAAAGTGGCTTCTCGTGGAGTCTCAGGATACAGCAGAATCTGGCCTTCCCAATCCGAAAACTGTTGAGCTGCTGAAGTCTGATGTGATGGAAATCTTCGACGGTGTTCTCAGTGAAAACAAAGTAAACGTGAGCAAAGTGGCTCAATCCGCTGAGAAGCTTACGGAGGAAATATTTGAGAGCTACGGTGATTACATAGTGCCCGTGATGGCGGTGATGAAAGAGTTAAGCGAGTACACCTACACGCACGAGGTGAACGTTTCCATCATGACTGTCCTCATGGCAGTAGAGATGGGCTACAGCAAGGAACAGATCCTGGATATCTGTAGTGGTGCCTTGGTTCACGACGTGGGCAAGTTGAAAGTGCCTCCTGAGATACTCCACGCGCGCCGAAGACTCAGCGATGTGGAGTTTTTGGAGATCAAAAAGCATGTGGTTTACGGCAAAGAGATATGTCTGAGTTCTGGCATCACCAGCAAGACTATTCTGAGCATTGTGGAAGACCACCACGAGAAGGTGGACGGATTGGGGTACGTAAAGGGCCTCAAAGGAGAAGAAATCAGTGAAGCAGCAAAACTCGTCGCTGTGGCAGATGTCTACGACGCTCTCATATCTGAACGGCCGTACAAGCACGCTCAGTCGGGGCACAAAGCCATTTCCCATATGTTGAGTCTTGCCGGTGTTCACTTCGACGTTCGAGCACTCAATGCTCTGATTCGAGTCTTCGGCCTCTATCCATTGGGAACGAGAATACTCCTTTCCAGTGGCGAAGAAGGAACCGTAATAGGAATGAGAAGAGGATACCTTTCTCGGCCCGTGGTCAGATTGTCAAGCGGAGAGGTCGTGGATTTGAGCGAGGAAAAGTCACTCCTCATTCAGAAAGTGCTTTCGTGACAGGGGACACTGAAGACTCTGAGATCGTCGACACGTACTGCCGAAAGCTTACCTCCGTAGACACATCCCGTGTCAATTCCTATCTTGTCTTCCATGATCAGCGGTTCTTCTAAAAAAGGAGTGTGGCCGAAAACAACACGCCTTCCATTCAACGGCCAACTCGAATAGATAAACTCATCGCGTATCCAAAGCATATCGAAAGGATCTTGTTCAGCGAGGGGAATTCCAGGCTTCACCCCGGCGTGCACGAAGAGAAAATCATCTTCTTCGTAGTAAAACTTGGTGTTGAGGATGAACTCCAAGTGTCGCTGTGGGATGTTATTTATTCCTCCGTAGCTTTCCACCGTAGCGCGGGCGCCGTTGAAATACCACAGGGTGAGGTTGTTACCGTGGACAACCGCATCGATCATCATACCTTCATGGTTGCCTCGAAGGAAAACACAGTGGTGATCGTGGGAGAGCCCCAATAGGAAGTTGACCACGGCCCTGCTATCAGGGCCGCGATCGATGTAATCCCCAAGAAAGATCAAGGTGTCGTTTTTTGAAGGGTTTATCAGGTCTATTAAACGTCGAAGAGGCTGGACACAGCCGTGGATATCACCTACTGCGTAGACGATATTCCCATCCTCACTTTCATACCCTCGCAGAATAGCCATGTGCCTTCAGCACATCAACCATTTGAAATTTGTTGACGATGGTATCGTCGTACTCGACTTCTACAATCTCGGCATCACTGTCTACGCTTACGCGGATAACGCCTTCGAGTTTCCCCAAAAGCTCTTCAATGTCACGAGCCTGGGTTTCACTGATCTGCTGGCTGAGTTGTAGAATATGAAGCCTGTTCATTCAACCTCACCTCTGCTCATTCTCCCTCTTCGCGTTTCCGTTCGGCCACGATCTTCTGTTGCACGTCTGGTGGGACTTCTTGATAGTGAGAAAATTTCATGATGAAGTAACCTCTGCCGCTCGTCAAGGCGCTGAGCCTGGCGGAAAAGTCGAGTAACTCTGCCAATGGAACTTGAGCCACTATCTTGTCCACCCCTCGTCCTACTGATTCCATGCCCATGGGTCTACCACGCCTGCTGGTGATATCTCCCATAACGTCTCCTGTGGATTCGTTGGGGACGAAGATCTCCACTTCCATTATGGGCTCGAGAATGACAGGGCTCGCAGCTTCCATACCTTTCTTGAATGCTTGAATAGCGGCGATTTGGAAGGAGATGTCGGAACTGTCCACTTCGTGGTAGGACCCATCGAAGAGTGTCACACGTACATCCACAACTGGGTAACCCGCTAAGACACCCTTTTTCATGGCTTCTCTTATGCCTTTTTCAACCGATGGAATGAAGTTTCTTGGAATTACACCGCCAACGATTTTGTCCACGAATTCAAAGCCAGCACCCCTCGGTAGCGGCTCCAATTCGATCTTCACGTGGCCGTACTGACCATGTCCGCCGGTTTGTTTTTTGTGTTTGTGCTCCGCGACTGCCTTCGATCGGATCGTCTCTCTGTACGCGATCTTGGGATTACCCACATCCACGTCGACACCGAAGAGTCTCTTCAACCTATCTACCATCACATCCAAGTGCATGCTTCCAAGCCCGCTAATAACCGTCTCGCCAGTTTCAGGATCGAACTCCCATTTGAAGGTAGGGTCCGAATCCGCCAGGCGTGCTAACCCGTTGCTTATCTTGTCCACATCTCCCTTGCTCTTGGGATTAACCGCCTTGGAGATCATGGGTTCGGGATACTCTGGGCCCATTATTAGAAGCTTTCGTGATTTATGGCAGAGTGTGTCTCCCACAGCGCTTCGTTTCAATTTGAGCAGTACCACTACATCGCCCACTCGTGCTCGATCGACTTCTTCAGTGTTCTTGCCGACTGCCACGTAGACGTGTGTCACCTTTTCCTCAGAATCCCCATTGACAAAGGTATCTCCCGGTTTCAAATTACCAGCAAATATCCTCACGAAGGACTGCTTACCCACAAATGGGTCCACCACGGATTTGAAGATGTAGCCCACAAGGGGCTCAGATTCGTCCGGTTTCACCACAACTTCGTTTTCTCCTTCTATTGTGAGAGCTTTCACTCCAGGCATATCGAGAGGACTTGCTCCCAGCGATATCAACGTGTCCAAGAGTTGCTTCGATCCAATGCCTTTCAGCGCTGAGCCACACAGTACGGGAACGATCTCAGCAGCTAAATAAGCCTTTTTGAACGCTTTGGCGATCATTTCTGGAGGGATCTCTTCTCCTTCCAGATACTTCTCCATGAGTTCGTCGTCCGTCTCCACGATGTCTTCGATCAGGCTCGTTCTCAGCTCTTCCACACGGTCCTTCAAATCGGGGGGAACTTCAACTTCTACGACCTTCTCGCCCTCCAGAACATACGCCTTCAAACCGATTAGATCCACAATACCCTTGAAATCGGCTTCCTCTCCTATGGGCAGTTGAATCGGAGCGATCCTCTCCTCGAAAGCCTCTTTGAGGGAGTTAACCGTTGAATCAAAGCTAGCCCGCTCCTTGTCCATCTGATTTACAAAGACCATAATGGGTTTTCCCATGGATCGGGCGAGTCGCCAGGTCCGCTCGGTCTGTATCTCCACTCCTGCAGTTGCGTTAACAACGCTCACCACGTTCTCCGCCACGAAGATGGCATTCATCGTGTCACTCACGAAGTCGCCGAATCCGGGAGTGTCGATGATGGTAAACCTGTGGTCAGCATACTCAAATGTTGCCACGGAGCTCGAAATACTCGCTCCTTTTTCTTGAGAAATCTTGTCGTGGTCGAGAAATCTTTCTCCGATCCTGCTGACCACACCGATCTCACTCAGTACTGCATCTCCAAGCACGGTCTTACCACTACCGTTGTGTCCCACAACAGTAAAAACTCGTCTCATTTCGACTGGAACGTTCTTCAAGACCATCCACCTCCAACAACTGGGACTTGACGAAATCAACCTGTCTTTAAATTATAACAACTCATCGAATCTGGTCCAAAGTTTCTTCGACACTTCCACTGCACGTTTGTAGATGTCAGACACGTCCAGCGTGATGAGCTTCCCATCTTGAACGAGTTCCCGACCCGCGATGAAAACGCTGGACGGATTCCAAGATTCCAACATACCAAAGAAGAAATGCGCGAGAAAATTCTCGTTCGTCATCGGTGTGGGCGGTTCGTATTCTACCACCACCATGTCTGCTTGGTAACCCTCAGCTATCTTACCCAAACTCACCTCGAAGACTGAAGATGCGAGTTTGTAGTTGTTTTCGAAGATCACACTACGAAGATCATCGAATCCAAAGGCGGTGGTGGATCTCGCCCTAAGCTTTTGGCTGAGAACCAGTGCGCGGATATCGAAAACGAGGTTATACCCAAACCCATCGTTGCCAAGAACCGCGCTTATTCCATGTTTCTTTGCAAGCTCCCAGTTGGGTAATCCCACCGCGTTGTTCATGTTGGATTGCGGATTGAACGCCAACCATACCGACTTTTCTGAAAGCGATGCGAACTCTTCCGGTTGAAGATTTACCCCATGAACCAGGATGGAATTTGGAGTAATAGCGGGTTCTAATCGTTCGATGGGCAGGCTGCCTTTTTTTCTGGCGTCTTCGAAATCCTCGATGCCTTCTGAAACGTGGACATGGATGGGTATCTGGTCTTTTTGGGTTATCTTAGCGACTTCGGAAATAGTTTCATCAGAAAGCGTGAAAGGCGCGTGGAGTCCGAAGAAGCCTCTGACCTTCGGGGATCGATATTCGTGATAGGAACGCAGGTTTTCCTCTATCGCACTCCGTTTAACTCTTTCACCATCCCTGTCGCTAGTTTCGTAAGACAAGGCACATCTCAGTCCGAGAGTGTCTACCAGCACGTGTTTCAGCACATCAAGGCTACCCTTGACGAACATGGGGCTGGAATGGTGATCGAAGATCGTGGTGACTCCCGAAGTCAGAGATTCAATGCCGGCCACGTAGGCCGACATCATCGCTGCCTCTTTTGTGAGCGCGCGATCGAGCCTCCACCAAAGCTGCTCGAGTACCTGCTTGAAAGTTTTCGGGTTGAATCCTTTCAGCGGCATACCCCGCGCCAATGCGGAGTAAGCATGGGTGTGTGCGTTGACCAGCGATGGCATGAGTACGTGGCGATTGAAAGTTCGGTCCACGGGTTCACCCGGCTGGAACGGGTGGACGTTCTCGATAGTTTCGTTGAATTCCACCACGACGTCTTCCATCAATCCACTTTCCGAGTTGGTGAACAGGTACTTCACTCTGAGTTTCACAGTGTCACCTCCCATAGCTCATGTGGAGAAGAGAAGAATACCGACGATCCCACCTCCAACCAGGACGAAGAGGGGTGAAACACGAGTCGTCCGGATGACTATGAATGCCGACAACCCCACGAGAACAGCGGACAAGTTCGGGCGTATTGATTCTATAACAGAGAGAGCTGCACCTGCAATCAAAACCACCGCACCGAGGTTCAACGCGCGATCGAGGCGACCTGGAGATATGAAACTGCTAAACCATCCAGAGAACTTTTTGAGAAGGGAGAAGATTATCAACGGTGCCGCCACTAAGGCCAGTGTACAAAGGATCGCCGCCATGAATCCTCCAAGCTTGTTTCCCAAGTAAGTTGCCATGTTTACAGCGACCGGGCCTGGCGTGATTTGAGAGACGGAGATGAGATCGGCGAATTCTTCCTGCGACAAGAATCCACCCCTGATTACCAGCTCTTCTTGGAGAAGCCTAACGGTAGCCCAACCTCCGCCAAAGGCGAAGAAGCCAACTTTGAAGAATACCAGGATCAACCTGACTACGAGCATGTTTTTATACCCCCAATCTCCTCCAGAAAAGATCCACCAGCACAACCACTATGAAGATGATCAGTCCTGGCATCTTCCAAAAGAGAGCGACGACTGCCAATCCAAGCATGGTGTATTCCCATACAGATCGCTTGTATCGCTTCAGCATATCGAGTATCAAAGACCCCAGCATCGCGACTACCACGATTCGCACACCGTAAAGAAAACCGGAAAGATATGACAGTTCACGATGCTCCAGCAGCAGTTTTCCCAAGGTGAGTATCACCACCACCGGAGGAAAGATCACACCGGAGACCGCCGCGAAGGCTCCAGGAATACCTCCAAGCTTTGACCCCATCACCACGGCGAAGTTAACAGCGATGGGACCTGGCAAAGACTGGGCTCGTGTGATGATTGTCAGGACATCCTCTGAATTCACAACTCCTAGCCTGGTGAGCTCGCGACGATATATGGGAAGCATGGAATATCCCCCACCAAGGGCAACTATGGAGACCCAAGAAAACGTGAAAAAGATTCTTAGCAGAGATCTTGCGCCTTTAATAGGCTTTCCTTCTCTCACACAAGGATTCTCCAATCTGCACAGCGCGGCTTTTCCTTTCCTCTTGTACCAAGCGTTATACGTTACTCCCATTTTACAACACGAAAAGAGGCTATAATATCGACAGGAGGAGATAACATGTCCAAAGTGAAGATTTTGGTCGACAGCACCGCAGACATCCCGCCACAGTGGCTTGAAGAGTACGACATAGGCGTGGTGCCGCTTCATATCAACTGGCTAAGCGGGGCTACAGAGGATGATTCCAGAGATGTTTTGGAACTCAAGGATTTTTACCGAAGGCTTTCGACCAGCCATGAAGTTCCCAAAACATCTCAACCAACACCTGGCGAATTTAGGAAGGTTTACCAACAGCTCGAAGAGCAAGGGTATGACGAAGTCATGGTTTTCTGCCTTTCTTCCGATATGTCGGGCACCTATAACTCAGCTATGATCGCAAAAGGAGAAGTCTCTCTGCCCGTCCACGTCGTGGACACCAAGAAAGCGAGTGGAGTGATCGCCATCGTAGCACGTTACGCTCGCGAATTGCTCAATAACGGTCTGGAAGCGAAGAAAGTGGTCAAGAAGATTGAGCGTGACTTGGCCGAGGGTAAACACAACGCCATCTTTTACGTTTCCGATTTTGACTTTTTGCGAAAGGGAGGACGCGTTTCGCGTTTTCAGAGTTTCGTAGGGGCGATGCTCAAAATTCACGTGGCGATCTATATCGAACACAAAGTGGGTATGATGGTGCCCTTCAAAAAGGTGCGTGGTGAGCGAAAGGCACAGATAGAACTTGTGAAAAAGCTTATAGACATGTGGCCTGAGGGTTCGAAGATCAGGGTTCTAATGGTTCATGTGGAAAACGAAGAGGGCACGGAGCGAATTCTCGAGCTTTTGAAAGAACACTTTGACGTAGAGTATCTTGGAACGTCGCCTATGGGTAAAATAATAGCAACTCACGTTGGACCGGGAACTGCTGGATTTGCCGCCCAGCTGATGGAAGGATGAAGGATTACTACATCCTCGTGGTGGATCAAGGGACAACCAGCACTCGAGCTTTCATCTTCAACAAATACTTCTCCATCGTGGCAATGGCAAGAAGGAAGATAGAACCCGTTTATCCACATGAAGGTTGGGTGGAACAGGACCCTGTGGAGATTTTGCGCGCCGTGGATGATACCGTGGACGAAGTGATAAAAGAGTCCGGCATAGAGAAAAATCGCATCGTCGCCATGGGGCTGACCAATCAACGAGAAACGACCATCGCATGGCGTAGGAGCACGGGCGAACCACTCTACCACGCTATCGTATGGCAGTGTCGACGTACTGCTCAAAGGTGTGCCGAGCTTAGAGAGCAAGTTGGTGAAGTGATAAAATGCACCACAGGTCTCACAGTGGACCCGTACTTCAGTGCGACGAAGATGGAGTGGTTACTCGATAACGTGGAAACAGTCAAACAAGCAGCGAAAGAAGACGATCTAATCGTGGGAACGGTGGATGCTTTTGTCACCTTCCATCTTCTCGGCAAGGCCTTCACCGATGTATCCAATGCCTCGAGAACCATGGTCTTCGACATCGAAAAACTTCAATGGAGCGACGATTTGCTCGAACTCTTCGGCATCAAGCGAGACTCCATGGCTGAGGTAGTTCCGACGAGCGAGAAATTGGGCATCACTCGATATGGGTTCCCGCTAGCATCCATCGTGGGGGATCAACAAGGAGCGCTCTTTGGACAACGGTGCTTTGAAAAGGGCGATGTGAAGTGCACCTACGGTACGGGAGCCTTCGCCCTCATGAACACGGGGGGATCAAAGCCTCGGACGAGCTCTCTTTTGTCAACGGTGGCCTGGAAGATCAAAGACAAGCCGGTTGTCTATGCCGTTGAGGGGAGTGTCTTCAATTGTGGCACGGTAATAGACTGGCTTAGGAACAATCTCGGTCTCTTTGAGAGTTTTGAAGAACTCGAAGCGATGCTGGACATGGGATTCGACGGCAGTGTATTCTTCGTGCCGGCGCTGACAGGATTGGGAGCACCCCACTGGGATCCGTCCGCTCGGGGCCTCTTCATCGGTTTGAATCGTTCCACAAGGCGAAGGGACCTCGTGGTGTCTGCAGTGAAGGGTGTGATCTACTCTGTTCAGGAACTCTTTGAGACTATGGAAAAAGAAACTGGATTGAAGCTTCGGAACCTGAAAGTTGACGGCGGGGTTGCCTTGAACGACCACATAATGCAACTTCAAGCTGACATTACAGGAGGCACGGTGGTGAGACCGAGGATGGTAGAATCTACGGCTAAAGGTGCTGCAATGTTGGCCGCAGTCGGTATGGAGCTACTTTCTTTGGAAGACCTTCAATCTATAAAAGAAGAAACGGACGTGTTCGAACCGAAGGAAGCCGATCCGTCAGATTACGCCAAATGGAAGGAGGCAGTCAAGCGATCGAAGAACTGGATAGGCTGAACCTCAAGCAACTGATGAGACTGGCGAAGGTGTTGGGACGGCTGGCTTATCCCTCCCTCAATCTTCTTCTTGTGGGTGATCTTGGGGCCGGAAAGACAACTTTTACTAGAGGCTTTGCGAGGGGGTTAGGTGTTGACGAGAGACTGGTGAGAAGCCCGAGCTTTGCCATAATGTACATTTATACTGGTAGGTTAGAGTTGATCCACGTCGATCTGTACAGATTGAATGATCCCCAGGAAGTCTTCTACACCGGTGTACTCGACTACTTCGATTCCGATGAAGGGGTTCTCGTTATCGAGTGGGCCGACAGACTCGAAGACAATTTACCGGAAAGCTGGGTGAGGATCTCCTTCTTTATCGAAGACTCTGAGCATCGGAAGCTACTACTGGAAGGAAAAGGCGATAAGGAAGTTAGGTATTTGAAGAAATCCATGGAGGTGTTTAAACTTGCCAGAGAAGCTCGAGAAGCTGGATGAGCTGGCGAGAAAGAGTGAGACAGCTGAGATAAATGACATTCCTTCGCGTTTGCCGACGATTCCAACGCGAAGCAGCATGATCATCTTTCCCAACACCATTGCTCCTTTCTATGTGGGGCGGAGAAAATCGCTCCAAGCTCTCGAAAGAGCAGCAAAGGAGTACGATGGACTTCTCTTCGTGGTTTCACAAAAAGATGTCACCATCGAAGAGCCAAAACTCTCCGATCTCTATAAGGTGGGTACGGTGGTTCGAGTCGTTCAGGTGTTGAAGCTGCCTGATGGAAACTACAAGGTTCTCGTCGAGGGAATCACTCGTGCCCGCTGGGACAGGGTTGTGGAAGAAGAAGAGATGTTCGTTTTCGAAATCACGCCGCTCCGTCCAAAGTACCGACATACCAAGGTCCTCGAAGCCTTGGTGCGCAAGGTCCGAGACCTTCTCGAACGCTACGCTATGC
>QNAP01000023.1 GCA_003641795.1 Thermotogae bacterium
CCTTTTAGAGGCGTGGGATCACATGGCGAACGTTCGCCACGCCGATTTGGAAAATGCCGTGAGATTGGTGGTGCCAGCGGATCTCCTTCAAAACGTTCTCGAGATTCTCGAACCCATCTGTGGATACGTGGGAGCGAGAATAAGGGGGGTCAAGCCCTTCTCCTTTCCTCTTTGAGCACCGTGAGGTGGTAGAACTGAAAGCTCGTATCTTGAACACTTTGAGGTTACCCCTTCCTAAAGAACAGTTGAGATCGGTGAAAGAGCTCAACACAGAAAGGTTGTCGAGACTCGGGATAGACACGATTCTTCTCGATTTTGACAACACCATTGTTCCCTGGAAACGCGAGCTTTTGGATGATTCGATGAGGGAGGTTATTTATGGATGGATAAAAGATGGTTTCAAGGTGGCAGTGGTGACCAACGCCGGTAAAAAGCGCATGGAAAAGGTGGATTTGAAAGCTGGCGAACCTGTTCCAGTATTTCATTCACTTTTCAAACCGGGTGTCAAACGACTGAGACGAGTCCTGCAGAAAATCGGTTCAGAACCAGAGAAAACTGCCATGGTTGGTGATCTCTTCTTCACAGATATCATCGCGGGCAATCGTTTGGGTCTGTACACCATTCTCGTGAATCCGTATCTGATTGGTGTCACCAATTATTTTCACAAACTACTCGCTTTCTTGAGCAAAGTCTTATTTTACGCTTTCTACTACACGGTTGGTTGGTTTTTTCACATCGCCGACCTCAACACTCCTAATGAGACTTTCGAGAGCGTTCACCAGATAGATTTTGACAGACTCATCCAAGCGGGGTTCGATACGTTCATCTTCGATTACGACAACACTTTGAGTTGGTGGAGAACACCTCCATCGGCGGAAGCGGTGAAGCTTTTGGAGTCGCTCGTTTCGAAAGGTGCCACGGTTATCGTGGCATCCAACGGAAGAAAAGAGAGGTTGGAAAGCTTCAAGAAATACTTCGGAGATAGAATAGTCGTGCTGGGGAACGCACGAAAACCTTTGAAGAGACGCGTAGAACGTTTGTTGAAGCGCCTCGGCAAAAACCCACACGAGACGGTCGTGATAGGCGATCAACTCTTTACCGATATCTTCATGGGATCGCTTCTGAAGGCTTACACCATCAAGGTAGAACCCATCGACCGGAGCCATGAGTTCTTCGTAACACGCTTCCTACGAAGTTTGGAAAAGACCATAGAACTATTCCAAAGAGGAAAGCCTACGGTTCGGGGGAGGGAAGATGAGAAAGTGTAACGGATGCGGTGCCAGGTTACAAACGGATGACCCTTCGAAGCCCGGTTACATCCCTTCTGATGTTCTCGCAAAGCGTAGAAAGAAAGCGATCGTCTGTCAGCGTTGTTTTAGACTTCGCCATTATGGCGAAGATCTCAATGTTGGTCCCCTCAGAGACGCCATTTCGAGAGTCAGAAAGGTGCTGAAGCGTTACGAAAAAGTGCTTTGGGTGGTTGACGCCATAGATTTCGAAGCCACTTACATTGAAAAGATATCGAAGTTTTTAGATGGTAAAGGAGTTTTGGTGGCCGTCAACAAAATGGATGCCTTTCCAAAAGCAGTGACACGTCAAGAGCTCGAAGGTTGGTTCTCACGTCATTTAAAACACGAATATGTCCTTGTGAGCGCTGAAAGAAAAACGGGGATGAAGAGATTAATCCACCATCCCCTTTTGAGGGGTGAAGTCCTTGTAATCGGCTGTACGAATGTTGGTAAATCGAGTTTGTTGTCAAGCTTAGGCAATGCGCGACTGAGCGTCAGCAGCTACCCCGGTACCACACGGGGAGTTCTCCACGTGCAGGTCTCGAAAAACTTGAAGTTGGTAGACACACCCGGCATTCCGACTCACAACAGGCTCATCGACTTGCTCGACCCTTCGTGTGTGATGAAGTTGGATATGTCACGCTCGCTGACCCGAAAGACTTTCAAGATTCCGGTTGAACGTGTTGTTTTCCTTGGAGGGATGTGCAGGATAGACGTACTTGGAGAGCATCCTCGGCCCATTTTTCAGATCTTCACGGCTCCCGGAGTAACTCTTCATGAAACTTCTGTAGCAAATGCCAATGGCAGGTACTCCAACTGGTTCGGAGCTTTTTTGAAACCTCCGTGCGGGAAGTTGAAACCAGAAAGTTTCAAGTGGCGATCGGAAGAAATCACACTTGAGGAAGGTGAAGAACTGGCCATCTTTGGTTTGGGCTGGCTAAGCGTTAGAAGAGGTCCACTGAGGATAAAGGTAACATTGCCAAAAAATGTGGGGTTGGCTATCAGAGAAGCTTTGATCAACCCCCAGAGGGTTTATGAGAGTAGATAGGGTTATTCAAAAAATGGAGTCTGCGCCCGAGAGCGCAGGTGTTTACATCTTCAAATCTGGCAACGAGATCCTCTACATAGGCAAGGCGAGATCTCTCAGGAAGCGGTTAAGCTATTACGTCCGAGTTTGGAATGTTGGCAAAGCAAGTGAGAAGGCTTACAAAATTGTAGAACAGGCCGACGATCTCGACTACATCGTGGTGAATTCCGAAGATGAAGCGTTGATACTCGAAGCCAACATGATCTTCCAGCACAAGCCAAGATACAACGTTTCTCTTAAAGACTCGAGATTCTATCCTTTCATCGTGGTGACAGAGGAGATGTATCCACGTGTTCTGATAACTCGAGAGCACACCATACCTGGACAATACTTTGGACCTTACACAGATATTGGATTCGTGAAAGACCTCTTGGAACTCGTCGGCAAGATCTTCAAAGTTAGGCAATGCAGCAGATCTATGAAGAAGGTGACAAGGCCTTGCTTTGAATATCACTTGAAAAGGTGTTCAGCTCCATGTGCACGACTGGTAGATCAAAAATCCTACGCCGAGCAGGTTCAGAATCTTGTAAGCTTTCTCAAGGGAGAAGTGGAACAGATTCGTACAGAGCTCATCAAGATGATGGAGAACCAATCTCGTGCTCTTGCATTCGAAAGTGCTGCAAAGACAAGGGATGTCATCGCAGAATTGGACAAACTCTTTCCACCAAAGTGTGTGATGCTCAAAGAAAAGAAAGATGTGGACGCGATTTGTTACGCTGGAGAATTCGTTCTTGTGTTGAGGGTCATAAAGGGTATCCTCGTATCAAAACTGGCCTTTGAAGCAACCAACGACGTGATCCTCGATGAAATCTTGGAAGAGCTTTACGAACGACGAAGATACCCTCAACCAGAAGTGGTGCTGGTCAAGGAGAAAGAAGAAGTCAATTCAACCGTGGTACCCGTGAGGACCCCCAAAAACGACGAAGAAGGAGAGCTCCTGAAGCTCTGCGAGCTGAACCTACGAGAAGAGATCAAAAGTAAACTGCTCACAGTGGAAACGTTGCAAACTGTTCGGAAAACCCTCGGACTTACAAAACTCCCACACATCGTCGAGGGAATCGATATCGCTCATACAGCTGGGCAAGACACCGTGGGTGCCGTCGTGAGTTTTGTTGATGGGAAACCCCAAAAGAACAAGTACAGAATCTACAAGCTCTCAGCTTTGAAAGGTGATGACTTCGCCGCCATAAGGGAAGTGATGATCCGCCGGTACAGAAAACATCCCCTTCCCGATCTGATCTTCATAGATGGAGGAGAACCACAAATTCGGGTTGCTCTGGAATCTCTGCGATCTCTGGGGTTGTTTGCGGATCTTGTGGGTATTGCCAAGGAAGAGGAAGTGGTGGTCACTTTAAAAAAACGTCTTCATCTGTCTCCTGATCATCCCGTCCTCAGGTTCCTCGTACAGATCAGAGACGAAGCACACAGGTTTGCCAACACGCGTCACCGGAGAATCAAAGCCAAGGAAGATATGGTATCATTATTGGACAGAATCGAAGGAATCGGACCAAAGAGAAAGCGAATGTTGTTGAGACATTTTGGTGGAATCACGGGACTGATGAAAGCCTCAGAGGAGGAAATCGCAAAACTTTTAAGAAACTCTGTACTGGCCAGAAGAGTCAAAGAGATTATCGGGGGTGAGGATCGTTGATCGTGCAAACAGGGTCTCGAAAGATAGAGATTAATGGTCCACAACACGCCAGTGAGATACTTAAAAAGCTTGGCTTGAACCCAGAAGCGCATTTGGTAGTCATCAATGGGAAACTGACCACCGAAGACGAGGTGGCACCAGCAGATGCACATGTGAAAATCATCAAGGTCGTTTCGGGAGGATGATATCTGTGAACACTTCTCGGGAAGAGATCATAGGAAAGCTAAGAAAGACCCGATCTCATGTCACTGAGCAACGGATAGCGGTGATGGAGTATTTGGAATCGGTGAAGAATCATCCCACTGCAAAGGAGATTTATAACGAGCTTAAGCGCCGTGGAGTGAAGATCTCACGAGCAAGTGTCTTCAACGTGCTGAGATTTCTCAGAGATCAGGGACTAATAAGGGAAATCAAAGTCGCGGACGAGAACCACTACGATGCCCGGATAGAGTTCCATCCTCACTTTTTGTGCAAAGTATGCGGAAGGGTTCTCGACCTCGATGTTTCTGACGTGGGATTTTACCACGGAAAGATCCCACATAAAGTGGAGCAGATCGATCTCATCATCACGGGAGTATGTCAAAAGTGCCTGAAGAAGCTGGATACGATCTAACCAAAGTTATCAAAGAAATGCGGAGATTCAGAGATTCCAGGGGATGGCAAAAGTTTCACAACCCTAAAAATCTTGCGGTATCCATCGCCGTAGAAGCGGCAGAGTTGATGGAGCTCTTTCAGTGGGAAGACTGTGAAGAGTCCTTTAAGAAAGCCGCAGAGCAACGACAACGTGTGAAGGAAGAAATTGCCGACGTGGTTTTGTACGTTTTGAGTCTCGTTGATGTTCTCCAAATCAATCTCGAAGAGGCATGTCTTCAAAAACTCGCGTTGAACGAAGAGCGCTACCCGGTTACGAAATCTTACGGAAAAGCCTTAAAGTACACTGAGTTTCAAAAATGAAGGGCCTGGTAAAAACCAGGCCCTTCTGCAGCTTCCCCCATTGGTATCAATGAACGACTGTCACGTTAGAAGCTTGCGGGCCCTTAGGACCATCAACAATGTCAAACTCGACTTTTTGCCCTTCTTCGAGCGTCTTGAAGCCCTTCATGTTGATGGCGGAGTAATGCACGAAGACGTCCGTTCCGTCCTCTTTGGTGATGAAGCCGTACCCTTTCTTGGGGTTGAACCACTTAACAGTTCCTCTCACTTCCAAAACCTCCTTACAGTATGTTGAGCGTTGGAACACCAACGCATTCACATTATACACCCGGAAGTATGGTTTTGCAATCCAATCTGTATTGGATACAGCACTGGAGGGACAAAATTACTCCTTCTCGCTGAGGTCTGGGAAGACTTTTCAGTCATGATACGAAAGCATGTGTGTTTCAATAATCGTGAGTACTTTCACGAGGGATGCGGCAAGGAAGCCCACGATTTCAACCGTGGGAGGAATTGCCGCCTTTTTCATAATAGCGTTATATTCAAGAGCAATGTTATTATATTTGAAAGCATATAAATTAGGACGATGCTATGAAGCTTGTCAAAAGGGTTAAGTGCAAACTCCAAGTTAATACTGAACAAGCGGCAGTTCTTTTGGAAACCTTGCAGAGGTTCGCTTTGGCTTGCAATGACATTCTCAGTGTCTCTCAGGAAAACCGCACTACCAACAAAGTCAGACTTCAGCACCTTTGCTATCGGGAGATTAAGGGAAAATACGGTCTGCAGGCTAACCTTGTGATTCGTGCTATTGCCCGCGTATCCGAAGCCCTCAAGGAGAAGCCCAAGCAGTTCAAACCCACCAGCATGAACCTCGACCAGCGTACCTTCTCCTTCAACGAGAAGCGTTGGGAAGTTTCCATCTCAACGGCAGCAGGTAGGCTCAACCTCCCGCTTGCCATTGGCGATTTCCAGCGTAACTTGCTTGCCGGCCACAAACCTACTTCAGCCATCTTGTACTTCAACAAGCGTAAGAAGGAGTTCTACATCAGTATTGCGTTAAGCCGTGAAGTTCCGGTTCCGTCAAAAGACGGCAACGTCGTAGGCGTTGACCGCGGTATCTACAATCTTGCCGTTACTTCTAACGGTCTGGAATTTTCAGGAAGACAGGCCATACACGTTCGGAGAAGATATGCCAAACTGCGGGAGGCGCTCCAAACCAAAGGCACGAAGGGGGCAAAACGCCTTTTAAAACGGCTTTCGGGGAAGGAGCACCGCTGGATGGCCGATCTCAACCACGCTATACCAGCCAGCATTGTCCGCGATGCGGCAGTACTAACCGGAACAACAGACACGGGCACCTTTTCCATTGTAGCTCCTGTGGTTTTGTCGGGTCATGCAGATATAATTGCCGCAGATAATATCCGTCAGGTCTATTTGGGGGCGCTGGCGGAAGGGTTTTCGTCAGTAGACACTAAAGCGGCTACGAGCTCCAAGCCCACGACTTCAGTCGTGAGCAACTGACGATATAATACTTCTATCATAAAATAGGGAGGGAGGTCTTTTGAGAAAGCTTCTCAAAAACATCGATCTTCTTGCCACCTTTGGGTCAGCTGGAGAAATCCGCGACGGTGCCATCCTCATCGAAGACAACGTGATCACACACGTTGGAAGAACACAAGAATTGGAAGATTTCGAAGCTGATGAAGTCATCGACCTTTCAGGAAGAGTTGCACTGCCAGGCTTTGTTAACACTCATCACCATTTTTACCAGACTCTCTTTCGTAACGTTAAAGAGGTGCAAAGTGTGAAACTTTTCGACTGGCTGGTACACCTCTACAACAGGTGGAAACATATCGATGAAGCGGCGGTGGCATCTTCCACAAAGGTGGCCATATACGAAATGATGAAGACCGGTGTCACGACCACCACGGACATGTTTTACCTCTTTCCCCACGGCAAAGATGAGCTTTTCGACGTTGAGATAGAAGCGGCTGTGGAAACCGGGGTGCGGTTCCATCCCACCAGGGGAAGCATGTCACTCAGCAAGAAGAATGGAGGATTGCCTCCAGATGAGGTTGTTGAACCAGACGAAAGGATCCTTAGAGAAAGCGAGCGGGTGGTGAAGCGTTATCACGACCCAAAGAAATATTCTATGTTGCGCATCGCTTTGGCCCCATGTTCGCCGTTTTCGGTGACACCTCAGTTAATGAGAGATACCTTGGAACTGGCGAATCAGTACGATGTCTTGTTGCATACCCATTTGGCTGAAACGCGAGATGAGGAAAAGTTTTGTCTCGAAAAATTTGGGAAGAGCCCAGTGGATTACATGGAAGAGCTCGGCTGGCTCAATCCAAGTGTTTGGTTTGCCCATCTGGTGTGGTTGAATGAGGAGGACATCCGAAAGCTTGCAAAAAACGATGTGGGCATGGCGCACTGTCCTGTCTCGAACATGAGGTTGGGCTCGGGTATCGCCCCTGTGTATGAAATGAAAAAGAGGATCAGAATAGGTTTGGCGGTGGACGGCAGTGCCAGCAACGATACCAACAACATGCTTGCCGAAATACGTACTGCTATGCTCTTGCAAAGAGTGAAATATGGAGCCGATGCTATGACACCAAGAGAAGCCCTCGAAATGGCTACACTCGGAGGCGCAAAGGTGCTGAGAATGGATGATTACATCGGAAAGATAGAAGAGGGATATGCGGCCGATGTAGTTGCCTTCAAGCTCGATACCTTGGAAATGGCGGGCTGTCTCGACGATCCCCTTGCAGCCATTGTCATGTGTGATGCCAAAAGTGCCGATTTTGTCATGATAAATGGCGTGGTCAAGATCGAAAACGGGGAGTTCGTGGACGTCGATTTGAGGGAACTCATCTCCAAGCAGAACGATATATCCAAATCTATCCTTCAAAAACTCTGAGGAGCCAACTATCATGAATTAGACCTCTCATCACTGCATTGGAGATGGAACAGGCTACCCAAAGGGGTGTTACCTCGAGTAAGAATGGTTCTCATGTCCTGATTCCGGGAGTAACGCTCTTCAAGATATAACATATTTTCTCCTAGGAGGTGCTTCTCTTGTTGAGAAAACTGAAAGAGTATGTGATACCGGCTACCGTAGAAGAAGCCTGGCAGGAATATTCAGTTGGTAAGGCCTTGTTGATAAGTGGAGGCTTAGCTGTGGGCCTTAGAGAAGATTCTTCCACTGAGAAGATCGTTGACTTGAGAGGTTGTTCTCTGCATTCCGTGGATGCAGAGGATGAATATCTCGCGGTGGGAGCAACGGTGACGTTGAATCAACTGTTGGAAACAGAGATATCGAAGCGGGTTGCAGGAGGATTGCTGCGGGAAGTACTTTGGTGCACAGGATCATACCAGATCCGCAACATGGCTACCCTCGCTGGAAGCGTGGGGCAGTGGTACGGATGGAGCGATATCATTCCAGCGCTTTTAGCATTGGGCGCGAAACTTCGTATCTACAACGGTGAGTACTCCGTTATCGATCTCCCCACGTTCAGATCGATGAGACTCAAACCCATCATAACTCATGTTCTTCTTCCTTTGGATCCTTCGCTGGTAGGAACCTTCGTAAAGATCCAGCGCACTTCTTTCGATATTGCAACAGTCAATGCCGCTTTTGTAGCCAAGTTTGAAGACGGGAAGATCTATGACGCTAGGATAGCCGTGGGAGCGAGACCTGGTCCGGCACAACTTGTGGACTTGTCACATTTCAACGGAAAGATGTTGGCAGAGGTTGTCGACAGTTTGGTGGGGACCGCTGTTAAGAGCATTACTTTCGGTTCCAATGACGCGGCATCCGCCTGGTACAGGCAAAGACTTGTGAGTGCGCATTTGAAGCGTTCGTTGTCGTCGCTTGTAAATGGTGGAGAAAGCTCCAAAATACCGGAGCTTAAGTACACGGAGGCTCCATTCAAGGCTAAACCAGCAAGGTACGAAGGCTACGTGGAATTTGAACTCAACGGGAAGCCTGTTAAGTACCCTCTGAAGCCTTATCAAAGCCTTTTGGATCTTCTGCGGGAGAACGGACACAGTGAAGTGAAGAAGGGATGCGATACGGCGAACTGTGGTTCGTGTACCGTTCTCGTTGATGGTAGGGCAATTTACTCTTGTAAATTCTTCGCCTTCGCTGTCAACGGTCGGAGCGTTACGACGGTAAAGGGTGTCGGTGATTGGCTGAATCCTTCCTCGGTGCAAAAAATTCTGCACGAAGCCAACGCGGTGCAGTGTGGTTTCTGCGCTCCCGGTCTTGTGATGGCAGCCACAGACGTGTTATCGCGGTACAGGATAGAGAAACAAGAAGATCTCCAGTCACTTCTTAAAGGGAATCTTTGCCGGTGTACGGGCTACATTCAGCAAGACATAGCTTTGATGGAAACCGCTTCGGAGTTGTGAAGGAGGCGAGAGATATGGAATTTTCTGTCGTTGGAAAACCTGTGAAGAAGATCGATTCCATGGGCATGATCCTTGGAGAACCCGTTTACGCTGACGATATAGCGCCTTCAGATGCGTTGGTTGTTAAGATCCTCCGTAGTTCTTACGCTCACGCTGTGATAAAGCATATAGAGAAGGAAAAGGCTCTGAAAATTCCCGGGATTAAGCTAATTCTCACTCATGAAGATGTACCGAGAATTCCTTTCACCCGTGCAGGTCAAGGTTATCCTGAACCCTCTCCTTACGATACCTTTCTTCTTGACAAAAAGGTACGGTACGTGGGTGATGCCGTGGCCATAATCGCGGGAGAAACCGAAGAAGCCGTGGACGAAGCTTTGAGAACCATCGAGGTAGAGTACGAACCCTTGGAACCCGTTCTGGACTTTGAACACGCTATGGACGAAGGCATGCCCGTAATCCATGACGAACCCGACATAAAGGGTGTTTACAATCCTTTGAGAAACATAGCGGCTCACTACGAAATGAACGTGGGAGATGTAGAAGAAATTTTGAAAGACTGCGAAGTAGTTGTGGAAGGTACTTACTACTATCCCAGATCGCAGCACATGATGATGGAACCTCACGCTGCTTTCTCTTACTTGGATGGCAATGGTAGATTGGTGGTAGTCTCTTCCACGCAGGTTCCTTTCCACACTCGCCGCATCCTCTCAAGGATTTTCTCCGTTTCTATAGGTAATATCAGGGTGATCAAGCCGCGTATTGGCGGCGGATTTGGCGCCAAACAAGCCATGATTGTAGACGCCTACGTAGCGGCAGTCACCCTCAAGACTGGACGCCCCGCAAAGATCGTATACACGCGAGAAGAAGCGTTTGTGAACACATACACTCGACATCTCATGCGTTTTACCGTGCGTGTGGGAGCTGACAAAAGTGGAAGGATCAGGGCTATCGACATGGAGGGTCTCTCAGACACGGGAGCTTATGGTGACCATGCCCTTACCACTTTCATGGTGGCGGGTTCTAAAACGCTACCACTTTACAACAAGGTGGAGGCGGTAAGATTTTCCGGTGATGTGGTTTACACCAATCATCCCTGTGCTGGAGCATTTCGCGGCTATGGTGCTCCCCAAGGTCTCTTGGCTCTCGAATCGGTGGTGGACCAACTCGCCTACAAGTTGGGCATGGACCCAGTAGAGATCAGAAGGATGAACGCTATACGAGAGGGCGAATCCTCACCTATCTTCAAGATCATGGGTGAGGGAAGAGAGGGTGTGGAACAAGTAGTGGAAAGCTGCAAGCTTCACGAGTGCATAGAAAAAGGTATGGAGATCATAGGTTGGTCACAAAAGTGGAATAAAAAACGCTGGGAAGGCTCCAAGGTGTTAGGTGTGGGCATGTCCATAGCGATGCAAGGTTCTGGTATAGCCAAGATCGATATGGCGAGTGCAACTATAAAGATGAACGACGATGGTTCCTTTAACCTTTTGGTAGGAGCCACTGACCTGGGAACAGGAAGTGATACTGTGCTGGCTCAGATAGCCGCCGAAACCCTTGGTGTGGATGTGAAAGATATCATTGTCTATTCCTCCGACACCGATATGACTCCCTTTGACACTGGAGCGTATGCTTCCAGTACCACCTACGTATCCGGTAATGCTGTGAAGAAGGCTGCCGAAGAAGTTAAGCTCCAAATACTTCAAGCAGCGGCTGAGATTTTTGGTGAGCCCGCTGACAATCTGAAGATCGAAGGAAAGAAAGTGGTTTCAACGAAAAGCAGGAAATCCGTATCCTTTGCTGACTTGTGTACCACACTTTATTACGGTAGCGACCAGCGTCAAATCGCTGCCACTGCGTCTTTCGTAGGGGAGGTGAGCCCACCTCCTTTCATGGCCAGCTTTGCTGAAGTGGCTGTAGACACCGAAACCGGTGAAGTGGAGTTGAAAAAGTTTGTCTCCGTAGTAGACGCTGGAAAGGCTCTGAATCCTGAGTTGGCGCTGGGGCAACTTTACGGCGCTACTGTGCAAGGGCTAGGTGCCACCTTCAACGAGGAGCTCAAGTTCGATACCAAAGGCAGACCTACCAATGCCAGCCTCTTCACCTACAAGATTCCCACTCGGGGAGATCATTACATATCTCGGTTGGAATGCCATTTAGTAGACAGTTATGAGCCCACAGGACCTTATGGCGCCAAGAGCATAGCAGAGATTGGAATAGACACACCAGCGGTCACCGTACTCAACGCCATCTACAACGCTGTGGGAGTGAGATTGAACAAGGTACCCATAGATAACGAAAAGTTGTTGAAGGCGATAGAAGAGAAAGAAGGGAAGATCAACTGAAGAAACAACCCAAAGTAGGCCTCGCGCTCGGAAGCGGTGGAGCGCGGGGTTTTGCTCATGTGGCACTGTTGGAAGAACTTCACTCTCGAAATACAGAGATTTTCTGCGTAGCAGGGTCCAGTATGGGAGCTGTGGTGGCGGCAGCTTACGCCCTTCAACCTGATCCTCGCATTCTGAAGCGTATGACTTATCATTTTTTGGAGTTCTTCAAAGAGCGTATCCGAGAGCTCGTCCACACTATGCAGGCCAACATATCACTTCGGAAACGGATGACTTTCCTTGCCAGATTAGTCAATGCCGTTTCCTTGGATCAGACCGATTTTCTCTACTCTTCCCTTTCTCGCATCTTTGGAAGAGCTCGGTTTTCGGACTGCAAGATACCCTGTTCTGTTGTGGCTGCATCTTTAAATGGTGAGATTGTAGTATTGAGCGAAGGTTATCTCGTAGACGCTGTGGCTGCCAGCGCTGCTGTTCCTGGAGCTTTTCCTCCTTTGAGATTGGGAGGAAGGTGGTTGGTGGATGGGGGAGTGCTCTCTGTAATACCGGTAGACGTTACCCGACAAATGGGAGCGGAGTTGGTGATCGCGTCCCACGTAGGTTACTTCAGCCCCAGAAGAGAATTCACCGATATTCTCGACTACGCCGTCTATCTGGACGACATGAAAGGTGAAATCTTAGCAAAAATGGAGCTAGAGAATGCCGATTTGATAATGGACTTTAGGGACATTAAAGTTCCATGGTATCGCTTCGATCTGGCGGAGAACATAATGGAGAAGGCACACCAAATCATGGAGGAGCAGGAATTTCGTTACCGCCTGGAAAAGGCTATGAAAAAGCGAAGGAGAGGAAGGAGTTCGCGGAGGGTTGTGGAACCGTGAGGATCTGTCTCGTTGTCGATGTGGAACACGCACTGAAAACGTTGGATTTCTTGAACGGCCTCGAAGATTTTGAAGAACATCGGTTGATTGGTGCCGGGTTTGGGGCCCTCATTCTGGCCATGGTAAAAGCCCATGGAAGTCTCGCCCGGGCCAGAAGACACGTGATAAAGGAAAAGGAAAAACTCCACGAATATTTTTCCATGAGAGAGACCTTCACCCTCGAGGGTGTGGTGAAAAGCATTTTAGCCACCTTGATGAAACGTGTTGCCACAAAATCTGCTTCCAAACTGAGAGAGCACGTGAAGGAAGTACTCAAAGGAGTACCCGTGGAGGGGATAAACGTGTTGGTCTTCGACATCCTCGCAGGTGAGGAAAAAGAGTTGACGACTAACGAAGAGAACGCTTTTGATGTGCTGGCTGCAGCCCTTTCTTTTCCACCCGTGTACGAGCCGGTGAAGATCGAAGATTCACTCTACTGCAATCTCACCTATATGACAGGAGTGCCAAAATCGACGAGTTGTGATCTACTTGCGCTTGGGGTCTGCGAGGAAGAGGACGACACTCCCAAGACCGCCGTTTCCATCATGGAAAGAGCTGACAAACTGAGAACCTCTGCCATCATGAAAAAAAGACTAATTCTCCACGAGAAAGTCGTGAAATTGGATTCCAGCAAGATGAAACTATGAAGGAAGAAGACCTCCTGCGTCAAAGACTTGCG
>QNAP01000024.1 GCA_003641795.1 Thermotogae bacterium
GGTTCATTGTGATCGCGTTCATCTTTTGGTTCATCCTTGAAAGGACGGCTTACGGTAACTGGACGTTTGCCACAGGTGGTAATCTTGGAGCTGCAAGAGCTCTGGGTATTCCCACAAACAGAGTGAAGGTCATTAACTTTGTTATCAGCAGTGTGCTGGCAGGTTTCGCTGGACTGACAACCTTTGGGAGATTCAAGATCGTCGATCCCACGCTTGGCCAAGAGTTGGAGCTTGAAGCTATTGCCGCCGCCGTAATCGGAGGCGCACTCTTGACAGGCGGTTATGGAAGTATCTTAGGCAGCTTCATCGGTGCTGTGATGATCGGTATGGTTAGGAGTGGATTGGTACTTGCAGGGGCACCAGGATATTGGTATAGGGCGTTCATTGGGGTGATACTGATCGTTGCCGCCATCATAAACACCCGGATTAGAAAGAAGGTGGCAGGATGAACAACAAGCAAGCACCTCTTGTGGAAATGAGGGGAATAAAGAAAAATTTCGGCAGAGTCCAAGCACTCAAAGGCGTGGATTTCCACGTTGGCTACAACGAAATAGTGGGGTTGTTGGGCGACAACGGTGCGGGTAAGTCTACTCTGATAAAAATCTTGGTGGGTTACCATCAACCTGACGAAGGCGAGATCTACCTCGAAGGTAAACGCGTACGCTTCACTTCTCCTTGGGATTCGCGTGCTTTGGGAATCGAAACAGTTTATCAAGACCTGGCGTTGGTCAACCTTATGCCACTGTGGCGAAACTTTTTCCTTGGAAGGGAGGTAAAAAAGAAAGTCGGGCCTTTCACCTTCATAGATCGCCGTAAGATGCGTCATACAGCGCTTGAGGTGCTGAAAGATGTGGGGATCTCCCTGAGATCGCCAGACGAGACGGTGGCTTTTATGTCCGGAGGAGAACGTCAAGCAGTGGCAATAGCGCGAGCAATACACTTTGGCGCGAAACTGCTCATCTTGGACGAACCAACGGCAGCACTCTCTGTGGGAGAGACTCGCAAGGTGTTAGAACATATAGAAGAAGCCAGAGAGAAGGGTATCTCCGTGATCTTCATCACGCACAATATCTATCATGTCTATGAAGTGGCCGATCGCCTTGTTCTGCTGGAACGTGGAGAGAAGATCGGTGAGTACGCAAAGTCGGAGGTAACACCAGAAAAAGTAATGGACATAATCGCAGCAGCTGCCGGCGTTGTGTGACGTCGTTAGTCACAATTTGAAGTTTTGTTGAGTTTTCTTACACGGCCGAAAATTGGCTTTGATAAAATTCTCAACGGGAGGTGAGTTTTTATGAAGAAATTCTTAGTGGTGCTTCTCGCATTGTTGGCAACCGCGGTGTTGGCCAAGGAGATTGTCGTCACCGCGTGGACGGTGGGACCGGACAACCCGTCGTTTTACAGGTTTGAGAATCTGAAAACGGCTGCGGAACGCCTCAACAAGATGCTGGAAGCTGCGGGATCGGACCTTCGGATCAAGATTGACGGATACTTTGACACCACGAACTGGTCGAGCTTCAAGCAAAAGGTTGTTTTCGGAATGAAGTCGAAGCAGAAAGTCGACATCATTTGTAGTGGTCACGATGACTTAGGAGCCTGGGCAAAAGCGGGTTACCTGCTGCCGCTGGATGATTTGGTCAAAAAGTACTGGGATGAGACTTACTACGACATCATCCCATCTCTGTGGGAATCTTGCAAGTTCAAGGGCTCCATCTACGCCATACCTCAAGACACCGAAGCGCGGCCATTCTACATCAACAAGCAAGCATTGAAGAAGCTTGGGTGGAGCGATGAGGAGATCGAAGCACTCCCGGAAAAGATCGCCAAAGGTGAGTTTACACTCTTCGATTTCGTTGAGGTCGCCAAGGAAGCCAAGGAAAAAGGTGTTGTTGAGTGGGGACTCTACCACAGACCGAAGAAGGGTATCGACTACTTCCAGATCTTCACCAGCTTTGGAGCGGACTTCTACGATGAAGAGCGAGGGATCTACGTCTACGATACAGCCAAGATGGAGCAGGTCTTCGAGTTCTTCTACAACCTGACCAACGTCTGGAAGATAACACCCAGCAACATCATAGGGACCCCTTGGACTTCCATCCACAAAGACGTCACGGGCGGTAAGGTTCTCGCTTGGATGGGAGGAACCTGGAACTGGGCGGAGTACAAACGTGACTTTGGTAAGACCGAGGAGGAGCTCCAGAACTTGTTCATTCTGACCCCCGTTCCAAAAGCGACACCAGATGGCAAGGCGAACACACTTTCCCATCCCGTCGTTTACATGATCCCCAGACACGCTGAATATCCGGAACTCGCGTTCTTACTGATCACTCTCGCCACTGCACCCGAACTGAACATGCGACATGCCCTTGAGAGCGGACATCTGCCTATAAGATGGCAGCAGACCGTTTTCCCCGAGTACAAAAAAGAGTTCATCATGGTGGAGGGGACCAAACTTTTGCCGTTCTCCAGCTTTGTTCCCAACGATGATAGCTTCGACACATTCAATCAAGCGATCTTCGAGGGACTCCAGATGGTTGAATCCGGTGCCAAACCCTCGGCGGTAGCAAGAGATGTAGCGCGCAGATTGAAGTCGCTCCTCAAGGATAAGGTAGAAATCATCGAGAAGTGATATCTCTAAGGGAAGCCCGCCTCACGCGGGCTTCCTTATCTTGTCAAGGAGGTGAAGGCACCTCCGGGTGCTTGGAACCTTGAAGCAGAGAAAACGATCGCTCACACCGTGGATTTTCCTTTCTCCAATGATGGTTCTTGTGGCGATATTTTTCGCCGCACCGGTGGTTTTGACCGTCGTGCTGTCGTTTACAAGCATGGATTACTCTTTCGAGTGGAACTTCGTGGGATTGATGAATTTCAAAGATCTCGTAGGCGATTACTTGATGCCCAAGATTCTGGCGAATACTCTCATTTACACGTTTTCGACACTGACGCTTTTCAACGTTGGGACAGCTCTCCTACTCTCACTCCTCACTACGTCAATATCTGACAGGTTGGGCGACTTCTTCCGTTCGCTGTGGATGCTGCCACGTTTAACACCGTCGGTCGTTTATGGATTACTCTGGCTCTGGATATTCGATCCTACAAAGTACGGATTTATTAACAACTTCAGAAGTTTCTTTGGGTTACCACCTCAGGATTGGCTCCACACGTCGCCCATGCTCATGGTGGTGATGGCCAACGGGTTCATAGGAGCGTCTATGGGAATGCTCATTTTTACTGCGGCAATCAAAGCAATTCCGGTTGACTATTTCAGAGCGGCGATGATCGATGGTGCCAGCTGGTTTACGATCGTGAGGCGAATAACGTTGCCTTTGATCAAGTGGCAGATACTTTTCGTCACGGCTTATCAAACACTTTCGCTTTTGACGTCCTATGAGTACATACTCATCATCACCGATGGAGGCCCGGTCTTCAGAACGGAAGTTCTGGCACTCTACACTTATCACACCGCCTTCTCGAACTTCCAGTTCGGCTACGGTGCCACACTCTCGCTGATCTTGGTCGGTATCGGAGTGATTACAGCCTTGGTTTACCTGAAACTCTTTGGCTTCGAAGCGTTGATGAGTAAGCCGAGAATAGAGGTGGATTGACCATGAAGAATTCCTCGCCACAAAGCCTTACTTTCTTCCAGCGGAATAGCCAGAGGATCTCTCAAATAGTGATCGTGACGATCTTGATTCTTCTTACACTTCCTATCATTGTGGGATACGCCTGGTTGATCATTCGTTCCTTCAGCGAAGATATCACCCATGGGTTCATACCTACAAAATTGACCTTGAAGAACTGGCGCTTCTTGTGGCAAGAGATGAAAGGCTATCCCAACATATGGCATACCACCCTAAACACTTTTCTGCTGGCTCTGGGTGTGATGGGTATCGAAATCGCGGTCACAAGCATGGGGGGCTACATGCTCTCGCGATATGACTTCCCTGGCAGATCAGCGATACTCAAATTCATACTGGTGCTTCACGCTTTCCCAGCCATATCACTCATGGTTGCCATTTTTTACGTATTGTGGAATATCGGGCTTTTGGACAAACTTTGGGGAATTATTCTTCTCAAGGCTTCTCTTGAGATACCCTGGGGGACCTGGATAATGAAAGGTTTTTACGATGGAGTCCCTTGGGAGTTGGAATGGGCTGGACTTGTTGACGGTTATGGGAGGATGAAGGTGTGGTCGAGAATCATGCTTCCCCTTGTGAAACCTGGCATGGCAGTCACCGCGATCTTTGCGTTTCTATCGGGATGGTCGGAGTTCATCTTCGTCTATACGTTCATCTTCTCTCAAAAGACTTGGACGTTGTCCAGATACGTTATGGGTATCATTGGTGATTACAGATTCGCGGATTACGGCCTCCTTGCTGCCGTGGGGCTTTTTTACGTGATACCTACCATCATTTTCTTCTTCTTCGTCAGTAAGTACATGATCAAACTAACCATTGGGGGAGTGAAAGGCTGATGCCATCCATCAGAGTGGTCAATTTCTCAAAGCACTTTGGAAAGGTCAAAGCGGTGGATAACGTGACTTTCGAAGTGGAAGACGGAGAATTCGTGGCGCTTTTGGGCCCTTCGGGATGCGGTAAGACGACCACGCTCTTGACGTTGGCGGGTATATACAAGCCCACCTCGGGCGAGATATATTTCGGCGATCAATTGGTCAACGATGTGCCCCCAAAATATAGGAACGTTGGTATGGTCTTTCAAAACTACGCCTCTATCCACACATGAACGTCTTCGAAAACATCGCTTTCCCTTTGAGAGCGAAGAGGCTCTCCAAAGAGGAAATCGCAGAGAAAGTGAAGGCCGTTGCAAAGAAGCTCATGATAGACCAACTTCTGGGCAGAAAGCCCATGCAGATTTCTGGAGGTCAACAGCAGAGAGTGGCGCTGGCTCGAGCGTTAGTGAAAGAACCTGCAGTGCTCCTCTTCGACGAGCCGCTTTCCAATTTGGATGCGAAATTGAGAATGCTAATGAGAGCCGAGATAAAAAAACTCCAAAGCGATCTTGGTATAACATCGGTGTACGTAACGCACGACCAAGCAGAGGCGATGACCATGGCTTCGAGAATAGCTGTCTTCAGTATGGGAAAGTTGGTGCAGTATGGTACTCCCGAAGAGATATACGATTCCCCCAAAAACATGTTCGTGGCAGCCTTCGTTGGGAATCCACCCATGAACTTCTTGCAAGGTTTTACGGTGGTTTCCGAAGGTGGCCAACTTTGCCTGCGACGCGGCGAGATGCGCCTCGAATTGCCAGCCAGCGCCAAGGAGAGATTGCCCGAAAACTTGCCTGACAACGTAGTGGTTGGTGTGCGTCCGGAAGATATTAAGATAGAGACAACCCCTGTTAAAAACAGCATTCCAGCCACTGTGTATGTGCTGGAGCCCCTTGGTAGGGATGTCATCGTCAACGTACGTCTTGAAGACACGGGAGATGATATCGTTAAAATCTTCGCCGAACCCAACACCACTTTTGAACCAGACGAGAGGGTGTACATCATTCCGAAACAGGAAAAAGTGCACCTCTTCGACCCAGAAACCGAAGAGGCACTTCTTTAAGGAGATGGAATAAATGTGGAAAGGCATCGGAGTGAACATCGATACCAGGAGAATCAACGGGTCTATCCGAAGATTCAGAGATGAACTCGAATTCTTCACCGCCATTGGGTTTGATTACGTAGAGATTCCCTTGGCCGGGCTCGATGTGGTCGTTCGCGGAAGGATCATCGAAAAGCGGATGCAGCGGCTTCTGGATATCTTGAACGAATTCAACATAAAGCGTACGGTACACGCACCCGATGTGATAAACCTCAAGCACAAGACCAATCCTTGGCATTACAAAGTGTTCGAAGCAACACTCGCATTCGCCCACCGTGTTGGTGCAGAAGTAGTCGTCTACCATTGTGGAACGGTGGATCATACCTTGGATATGAGACAAAGGGACCAGATACGCGCTGAGATCCAAGCACTCAAGCGTTTAGGTAAAACAGCGCAGGATTTGGGAATCGTGATCGGTGTCGAGAATCTGTTTCAACCAGCTACGGAGGTTGCAAAACTGGTTACGGAGGTCAACCACCCAAACGTACGAATGACTCTCGATTTCGGCCATCTCTTCATCTACTGTCAATACACGGGCACAGATTTTTACAAAGAGATAGAACGAGCCCTTCCAGCGGCGGTGGAACTTCACGTGAGTGACAACTTCGCTGAAGCCCCCTATACCTATCAGGATATTCCCGATAATGAACCCTATCGGTTTGTCTATGGAATCGGCGATCTACACCTTCCGATTGGTGAGGGGGATATGCCATACGGAAGAATATTACCGCTTGTGAGAAAACATCGCTTCAACGGTATAGTGGTTCTCGAGGTGAACAGTATGGACCGCTTCAAGGAAGATTACGCCGATTCCCTGAAATTGTTAAGGCGCTACATGAACTCTGGCAACGGGAGGCGTGTTGAAAAGTGAGATTACTGTTCGTGGGACATGTTTCCAAAGACTTCAACGTCGCCAACAAAAAGAGACAGCTCATGCCGGGCGGAGGGGTCTTTTATGGTAGCATCACAGCGGCAAAACTCGGTGTCCAAACCGCTGTCCTGACCAAATGTGCTACCATAGATAGACCTCTCTTTTCACCCATGGAAGAAGCAGGGGTGCATGTTACCTATGTAGAAAGCGATACTACAACGAGCATCGAGAACATCTATACCGGACCGAATCCAGATGAAAGAACGAGCCAAATGCTCTCAAAAGCCTCTCCCTTTGACGAAAGAGACTTGACGCAATTGGAAGCGGATGTGATCCACGTGAATCCTCTCTGGTATGGAGAGTTCTCTGAGAAACTCCTTCCCATTGTGCGAGAGAAAACATCTTTCCTTGCAGGTGATGCTCAAGGATTTCTGAGAAATGTCGATGAAACCGGAGCAATGATTTACAGAGATTGGCAAAAGAAGCGGGAATGCTTACAGTATTTCGATCTCTTCAAAGTGGACGCCAAAGAAGCGAGGATCCTTACGGGCGATAACGACCTCAAAGAGGCTTGTAAAATCATCCACAGTTGGGGTGCACGCATGGTAATAGCTACGCATTCTGACGGGGTCTATCTCTTCGATGGAACTCGATTCTACGAAAGCCACTTCGAAGGTTGGACTATGGAAGGTCGTACCGGACGAGGTGACACGTGTACTGCTGCCTTCTTGGTGGCTCTATTGGACTTGAAAAAGGATGTCGGCGACGCAACGAATTTTGCGGCTCGGATAACCTCGGAAAAGATGAGGTATCCTGGGCCGTATTTAGGTAAAGCTACGTAAAAGTACGAGGAGGTGAGCTTTGTGAAAAAGCTGGGTTTTGTAGTTCTGGTGTTGGCTCTTTTGGCTTCCACAGCTTACGCAGCCCAGGTACTCCACATGTACACAGCACTTGACGGTAACGAGTGGCCTATCTACGTGAGAGCTTTCGAAAAGGCTACGGGTATCAAGGTAGAAGTTGTGAGGATGTCTTCCGGTGAGGTGCTCGCAAGGGTGGAAGCCGAAGCGAAGAACCCACAGGCGAGCATATGGTTTGGTGGTCCTGCGGTGGATCAGATCGCCGCGAAGAAGAAAGGGCTTCTGGAGCCTTACAAGTCTCCAAACGCATGGAGCATGCCTTTAGCATTCAAGGATCCAGATGGTTACTGGACGGGATTTTATTTTGGGGCCATTGGTTTTGCCAGTAACACCGAACAACTCAAAGAGCTTGGTGTTGAGCCTCCAACATCATGGTACGACCTCTTGAAACCTGAGTTCAAGGGTCGAATATCTCTCGCATATCCATACACCTCCGGTACCGCCTACACGGTACTGGCTTCACTGGTTGCATTGATGGGTGAAGACGAGGCCTTTGAGTATTGGAAAAAGCTCCACAAACAGATTCACCACTACAACAAGTCGGGTTCCGCCTGTGTGACGCAAGTGGGTCTTGGTGAGGTGACCGTGGGTATCGCTTTCGCTCACGATGTCATCAAGAAGGGTATAAGTAAAGGATATCCTGTGACGCTGAGCTTCCCAAAGGAAGGCACGGGATACGAAGTTGGTGCCATGTCGATCATAAAGGGTGGCCCTGAGCCAGAGCTCGCCAAAAAATTCATCGACTGGATGCTCACGGCGGAAGCGCAGAATCTTATGAAGCAGTGGTATCGCATACCGTTGAACCCGGATGCGGAGGTTGCTGAAGGTTCTGTGAAGATGGGAGACGTTAAGGTAGTACCCATGGACTTCGACTATTTCGGTCGCGAGAAAGACAGGCTTATCGAGCGTTGGAAAAACGAAATCGAGTACGGTTCCTGAATCTGCGATGTTGGCGGATGTCGTTGGGCATCCGCCCTTCTCTGTCTTCTGAAATGAGAGGAGATGGGTATGTACACGTTCAAGCAGATCAAGCGAATATGGAATGAACCGGTGCTTTTGGCAATGATCGTTCTCGTTGTTGTCCTGCTGATCGTCTTTGTGATTTACCCTATCGCGATGGTCTTTTTCAAGAGTCTTCAGCCGACAGGCGAAGGTTTCGATCTGAGTGTTTACAAAGCGCTATTCACGAAGAAATACTTCCGGGCTCCCTTCTTCAACAGCTTGAAGCTGGGCGTGAGTGTGGCAAGCGTTGGAGTGCTTGTAGGATATATATTCGCTTACGCTATAACACGTGTCAACATACCTGGAAAGGTATTCTTCAGAACTGCGGCTTCTTTTCCTATCATTTCACCACCTTTTGTCATAGCGCTGGCGGCGATATTGCTTTTTGGAAGAAATGGATTCATCACTCATCAACTTTTGAAAGGCAAGCTGAACGTTGAGATCTACGGTTTCTGGGGCTTGTTGGTAGTGGAAACGTTGGCTTATTTTCCTACCGCCTTCATGACGTTGGAAGGAATTCTGCAATCCATAGATCCGGCCCTTGAGGAGGCGTCTCTGAGTCTGAAAGCCAGTAAATGGAAGACCTTCTGGAGGGTCACTTTTCCTCTTTCCATGCCGGGTATACTGGCATCGTGGCTCTTGGTCTTTTCTCAATCTATGGCGGATTTCGGGAACCCATTGATCCTCTCTGGGAATTATCACGTGCTAAGCGTTGCCGCGTATCTGGAAATCACAGGATCGTACAGAATTCCATACGGTTCCGGACTGGCGATACTTTTGCTCATCCCCACACTTATAGCCTTTTTTGTCCAGCGCTACTGGCTATCGCGCAAGTCCTATATAACGGTTACAGGCAAACCTTCCGCTATGAGAATCCTCGAACCAACGAAATGGGTTAAGGCTATATTCACATTAGTATCCGCTTTCCTCGTGGGAATAATCTTTCTCTTTTATGGAACGGTTTTTTACGGATCGTTCACAAAACTTTGGGGTGTGGATCACTCACTCACTCTTGACAACTACCGGTATGTATTCGATATAGGCTCGGAATACCTAAAAGATACCCTTTTCCTTGCGACGATAGCAACACCCTTTTCGGGTGTACTTGGCATGATCACCGCTTACTTAGTTGCACGAAAGGAATTTCCAGGAAGACGTGTGGTGGAGGCTCTGTCACTCCTCACGTTTGCCGTTCCAGGGACCGTTGTGGGCATCGGCTACCTGCTGGCCTTTAATCAAAGGCCTTTGATGCTCACTGGAACAGCTTTGATAATCATCTTGGTCTTCGTGTTCAGATACCTGCCGGTGGGTGTTCAAAATGGCGTGGCCGCGCTCTATCAGATTGATCCAGCTATCGAAGAAGCTTCACTTGACTTGGGTGCCAGTAGCTACAGAACTTTCTGGAAGATAACCATGCCCTTGATGATGCCGGCTTTCTTTGCAGCCCTCTTCTATACTTTTGTCAAGAGTATGACGGCCATCAGTGCTGTGATCTTCGTGGTATCTGGCAAATGGCAGTTGATAACGGTTGCCATATTGGGTTCTGTTGAAAACAGCGACTTGGCACAAGCAGCCGCCTTCAGCTATGTGCTCATAGGTTTTGTGGTGATAGCGATGTTCCTCTTGCGGTGGATAACGAACTTATTCTCATATCAAGAACGCATCAGGAGGGCGAGAGCATAGTGGCGTATTACGTTGAAGTAAGAAATTTAGTGAAGGTGTTCAAAAGCCATGCTTCCAGATCTTCCACAGTCCGGGCGGTGGACGGGATCAGTTTTGGCGTGCGCGAAGGTGAGCTGATCACGCTTCTTGGTCCTTCAGGTTGTGGAAAGACAACGACTCTTCGATTGGTTGGCGGGTTCGAAATACCCACAGAGGGAGACATTTTCATCGATGGGGTGAGAGTTAACGATCAGCCTCCCAATGCAAGGCCCACATCCATGGTTTTCCAGAGCTATGCACTCTTTCCACATATGACCGTTTTTGAAAACATCGCCTACGGCCTGAAAAATAAGAGATTGCCATCGGACGAGATAAAAACAAAGGTGCTTGAAACATTGGAGATAGTTGGGCTCCAGGAACTTGAAAAGCGTTATCCCGGGCAACTCTCCGGTGGACAACAGCAGAGAGTTGCCCTCGCAAGGGCCATAGTTATGGAACCAAAGGTCCTCCTCCTAGACGAGCCCTTATCGAATCTGGACGCCAAACTCAGAGAGCAAATGAGAGTTGAGCTGAAGAAACTCCAGACGCGACTAAGGATAACGAGTATTTACGTGACTCACGACCAATTGGAAGCTATGACCTTATCAGACAGAGTCGTGGTTATGAAAGATGGGAAAATCGTCCAAATAGATTCTCCAGAAAGGATTTATCGCTTCCCCACCAACAAGTTCGTGGCCGGCTTTATAGGAAAGGCGAACTTTTTGAAGGGAAAGATTGGAAAGGTCTGGGAAGAAAGTTGCGAACTGGTGATGACGAACGGAATGAAACTGGAAGCAGACCTTCCTAAGGGACACAATTTCGAGGTGGGAGAAGAAGTTCTGATAGTGGTCCGGCCAGAAGGAATATCCTTCTGCGAATCCAGCCAGGCCCACATCGTGGGGCACGTGATTTCGCGTATTTACACCGGAGGAGCTGCGAGCTTCGAGGTTGAAACGGATCAGGGAGTTATGACGGTGGAAGTGACCAACCCGCTTGCCTTGGCACTGCCATCAATAGACGAGAACGTTGGATTGAGCTTCAGCCGGACGGCGGTAGCGGTGGTGAAGGCGGAATGAAACTTTTGGTGACCGATCTGGATGGAACTCTTTTAGACGAAGAGCACGAGATCAACGACGAAACACTGCTTCTTTTGAGGCAATTCGAAGCGCTTGGATACGGGGTAACCTTTGCCACAGGACGCAGCATCCCTGCGGCTCTTCCTCATATCGAGCGTGCGCGAATAAGACTCCCCGCCATTCTTTTCAACGGATGCATGATCTTCGATCCGATAGCATTCAAACCGTTGAAACTTCACGTTATGAGGCGTCACACAGCAATGAAAGTCATCAAAGAGGTATCCACAGACGTTTCACTCCTTGTCTTTTCCAAAGAGAACATCTACGCCGTGAACCCCGTAGAAGACTTGAACGGATACTTGAAACGAGATGGAATTGTGTGTGAATTCGTAGACGGTTTCCGAGAAGTCGATCTGAGGGGGGTCATAAAGATTCTGCTCGTGGGATCTCGAAAAAGGCTCGACGAGCTGTTCGAACCTCTCAAATCGAGCTTGCACGATGGCGTATCCGTAGTGCGTTCCGAATCGGATTTAATAGAGGTTCTTCCACGAGGCGTGAATAAAGGGACAGGTTTGACTGAGCTCTCCACGCTTTTGAAAGTGCAACCTTCTGATGTAATTGCCGTAGGAGACAGCATGAACGACATCGAAATGCTTCAAACGGCTGGATTGGGAGTGGCTGTAGGAAACGCTCGAGAAGAGGTGAAGAACTGCGCTGATTTGGTGATGAAAGAAGAAAGATACAAAGGATTACAGGAATTGCTTCAAATCATAAAAAGAGGTGTGCCCTGTGAAACGAGCAAAACTCGGTATTAGTGGTGCCACCACGATGCCGTACGATCTTTTCACAGAGGTAAGAGTTTTAGGAGAATCGAATGTGAAGTATCTGGAGATATGGAAAGATAAGCTCTTGAAAGTGGCAGCATCTGGGAAGCTCGGCGAACTAAAAGAGCTGGCGCAAGATCAAGGAGTCATTCTTTTCGATATCAACTCTCTTGGCGATGCCACCATGCCGAAAGACACGGAGAAAAAGATTGAAGAGTGTAAAAGGCTTTGTGATATCGCTTGTCACCTTGGTGTTGGAATGATAACGGTATGTCCGAGCTTTCTAAAAGAAGCACTGTCCGAAGAAGTAGTGGTTTCGAGGAGCGTGGAGACCCTCGCCAAACTTTCAGAGGTGGCTGAAGAGTTTGGGATCAAATTGGCATTCGAGTTTCTCTACTTTTCCAAGAGTTCTGTGAGAAGTTTGAGTGCGGCTAAATACTTGGTGGAAACGATCAATTCCAAGCATTTGGGATTATTGATCGACAGTTGCCATCTTATTCTTGGAGGATCGTCTTTGGAGGAACTCGAGCACACTCCAAAAGAGCTCGTATTTTTGGTCCACATAGATGATGTGAAGGAAACCAAATGGGAACCAAGAGATGAGGATCGTGTGATGATGGGGGATGGCATATTGCCACTAAAAGGTTTTCTGAAGGTTATTTCAAAAATGGGCTATGATGGCCCCATAATGGTGGAAATATTCAGCGAAGAACTCTGGAAAAAAGACTCGAGGACAATTGTAGAAGAGGTTGTCGAGAGATTTCGAAAGCTCGAGGCGGAGGTGACATTGTGAAACTCGCTTTGGTGATCAGCACAGGAGACGCTTCTTTCGACGCTTTGGCATTCAAGGGTGACCTGATCAACGGAGTGAAAATGGCTAAAGAAATCGGTTATGACGCTGTGGAAATAGCCGTGAGGGATCCGCGGTCTGTGGACGCTGAAGAAGTAAAAAAACTGCTCGATGAACTCAAAATGAAAGCTGTAGCCGTGGGAACAGGACAGGCATTCTTAGTTGAGAAGCTCAACATGGTGGATCCTGATCCTGAGATAAGGAGGAAAACCGTTGAACGCCTCAAGCTCCATACGGATTTTGCCTCGGTTTTCGGAGCATTTTTGGTTATCGGTTTCATACGCGGTTGGAGGAGAGGGAGATCCA
>QNAP01000025.1 GCA_003641795.1 Thermotogae bacterium
GGATGCAAACGAGGGAGAAAGCGAGTGCGAGCTGTGTGAGCGTGGGGGATTCACCACTTCTTTCTCTTTGTTACGTTCAATGTCCTGAACAATCGTCTTCCCAAAAGGGTCGCTGATATCAAGGGATTCCGGCTTTGGGACTTGAAACCTGGGATATGAGAGCTATGGCTAAGGCTGTGGAAAATCCCAAAATTTGCAACATCAAGCTCTCAGAGGACGAGATCATGCGATAGATACTTTGAAGCGAAAGAAAAAGGGCCAGCAAAAGAGCCGGCCCTTTTGTTTTAAGTACACTCCCAAACATCAAAAGACTGTCCACCAATAACCAGCGCCACCATATTCGTCCACATAGGCTTCGGTTTCTCCATCCGCTATGGCGCCGCTCACTGGTATCTCCTCGCCGTTGATGGTAACCGTACCTTCAAAAGTAACAGATCCCTCGGTAGCGCTTCTTTCTACCATCAAGTAGTACGGCCCACCAGGGAGCGTTTTTGGAAAACTTAAACTCACGGAATCTGAGAAGTCCTCGCTGTACGCTTCTGAGCCTGTGAAAACATCCACCAGCTTGAGGGTGTAGTCACCGGTACTGTCGGCTGTTAGGTCCGCAACAAAGCTGGATTCGAGCAGGACCGTGATAGAGCTTTCTCCAGAAATGCCGACCGCCGTGGCTATGGCGAGTTCTTCTGCCATCCTAAGATTCCAAGCATTCATATCAAGGTAGTTGGGACCACCAATGTAAACATCATATTCGTCTGGATCGATGCCATAGAACTTCGCCACACCGTAATCGTCGGTCTTGGCATAGTAGTTGGGGCCGTCGTTTCGAGAAAGCGTGACGTAAACTGCAGGAACTGCCCAAGTGCCGGTGTGTTCTCCAACATGAACGTCGAAATCCACGCTCCCATCGTAGGTTGAAGGATCAACATTCACGGCTTCAGCAGCATCGATTCGTCCATACCCAGAGGATCGGTCATAACCGGGTTCTTCAATATCTTCTGCAGTTTCTTCGAGTATTCTCTTTATTTGATAGGGAGTCGCATCGGAATGGAGTTCTTTCAAGAGTGCGACCAGGGCTGATACGTAAGGTGTGGCCATCGACGTTCCGCCCCAATAAGCGTAGGGGGTACCATACACTCCCCCATCTTCTGCAGAAGCTCTTGGAATGCAAGAAAGGACGTTCACACCGGGCGCCGCGACAGAGAGGTAGTCTCCCCTGGACGAAAAGCCCACGATCTCGTCGCGAGCTGTGCTGGCGCCCACCGCAATGACACCGGGATAAGCGGACGGATAGTGCCAGTGCTGGTCTGTGTGTTCGTTACCCGCCGCGGCGACAAAGACAACACCGTTTTCAATGGCGTAATCTATGGCGTCTTTCAAAAGCTGGGAATATCCTCCGCCTCCCCAGCTGTTGGAAAGCACATCCGCACCGTTATCCACTGCCCAGGTGATACCTGCTGCAACGTACTCGTCACCGACGTAATAATAACCTGAATGGCTCTCGTAACCTCTAAAGATGAGTATCGGCATGATTTTGGCGTTGTAGGCAAGTCCAACGATCCCTTCTCCGTTTCCGCGCTTTGCGGCAATGATGCCAGCCACATGGGAACCATGGTCGTCATCTGGATTCAGTGGGTCCTCGTAATCGGTATCGGGAGGTATCTCCACGCCTAACTCCGGGTCGTATCCCGTCACAAATTGCCCGATGAGATCGGGGTGCTCACCATCGATGGGAGTATCAACGACAGCCACCACTATCCCCTCACCCGTTGCTTTTTCCCATGCTTCCTCTGCTTTCAGCGTTCTGAGAGCCCATTGATGGGGATAGTACGGGTCTTCTGAACTTTCAGAGGAGGGAGACAGGAGGATCTCGTCGTGGGTCTTCACAGGTTCCACCAAATACCGCTTGTAACTCGGTTCTACATATCTTACACCTTCGAGCTTCAGCTTTTTGAGTACCTGATAGGCTTCGCTTATCGAGATGGGTAGTTTCAAAGACACGGCTTTCAGCTTCGGAAGTTCTATCAGCACCTCCGCATCGAGTTGCTCGATTATCCTGTCCACAGCCGCTCTGTCTTCGTAACCCACTATCAGTCTGTTTTCGAAGACCTCATATCCACCGAGTTCTCCAAACCTAACACTACCAGATGTGGTTCCAGACCCGCTCGTTCCGTCGACGGCATCAAGACTGAACTTTGCACAAGATGCAAGAAATATCCCAATCAATCCCAACAGAAGGATTATCTTCAACGCTCTCACCAACATCACCCCCTTCCCTTCACTCGTCGCCCGTTGTGAACTCGACAAAATCGTCTGCATCGACTCCGAAGTAATCCACTCCCCAACCCTGATCTACGGCAATAGACCAGGCAGAACTATCATCATCCTGTACATAGGCGTAAGCCAAATCCACGGCCCAGCTGTAAGTCTTGTTGGGTTCGAGTTTTTTCTCTGGATAGTAGTACCATCCTCCACTGTAGACAAACCAGTCGTATCCGAGCGTCGGTTCGGTTTCGTTACCCGTGAAGGTGGCTGCCATGGTTTCGGCACCCTCCGAAGAGAACACGAAAGCGTTCAACCCAGATGCGTCTACGTATCCCGGAATGATGTGGTTCTCAGATTGGACGAGATCGTAGATCCACAGGATGTATTCGTAGGTGACCGTTCCTTCTTCTGAAGTGAGCTCAACAGTGGGTTTCCACTTGAAAACAGGGTTTCTGGATACTCCCGTTTGACCTTCATAAGGTTCCATCAAATCCACGTTGAAGGCACCAAGAAGCACCACAGAACCCAAAGTTGCTGGAGTCGACTCTTCGGTGCCATAAACCGCTGAAACGGCGTAATAAACCTTTTCCCCTGGCTCTAAAAGAGCGGACTTGTCTCTATAGACACCATTGTAAGCCGCATAGCTTTCGGATACAAAACCGATCTTTTCATACTTCTCCCCGTCGAAAGAACGATAGATGTTGTAACCATCGGGTTCAACCACATCTGAGTCGATCCATCCATAATACTGTGCTGTCGCCCAATCGATCCACCATACCTCCACCCAGAGGTTACAATCTTTGGGAGCAGCTAAGGGCGATCTGGCATTTCCGAAGTTTCGAGGCACCCTTTTGCCCAGCTTTTCCGCGATCTTATCAAAGCTATAGAACTCGACACCACCCCTTCGGGTGTAGGCATCGAGGTTGGTGTAACCGTATTCCGACCATCTCAGAGGTTCGTACATCACCACGTCGGTTGCCGGTTCTTCGGCAAGGATGTTCAAGTAAAAGAGCTGATCTACTCGATTGTCGTTGTAGTCGTAAACGACCACATGAAGCGCTGTCTCACTGCTGAATCCACTGATGGAAATCTCGAACTCAGCAGACGTCGCGTCCGATTCATACCCTCTCTCACCCGTCATGAAACTGGATCCAGGAACCTTACCAAGTGCAGCGTAGATGATGCTCACATGATTTTCCGAAGTCACACTGATCTTGACTTTGAAATCGTCGGTGATGGTGGCACTGGGATCCAGCGGAGTATCGTCCAAATCCAAAAATTCAACGTCGATCTCCGGAAGTTCCTGCGTTGAAGGATCGTCGTTAAGTATGGCCTCTCGAACCATGACTTCGTAGGGTGATTCCAACGCGTCCTCTGCCTTGAGCGATCTGACCTCACTCAAAGCGTATCCGGATTTCTCAAACCTCACATTAACCCTCTTTGCAAGATCTGTCACTGGAATCTCTACCTGTGCGACTCCGCATTCATCGGAAGTTCCCCAACCGAGACGCTTCCCCGTTTCGGCGTCAAAAACCGTTACTTTCACACCTTCCACCGCTGGTCCCGAGTTGTACTCCACGATCGAAAAGTAGATGGGGGCCTTCTCTACAGGAATACAACCAGCGAGTACGAAGACCAGCAACAATACGACCGCCGCAGGGAACCAAAACCTTCTCAATTCCATGACTTCACCTCCTCAAAAACTGGATTCGTTTATCTTGGTACCACAAACGGCAAAGCGAGGGCGATCAGAGCCACACCGAGGATGAGAAAATCCCACAATTGTGGCCGCCTCGTTTTTGCCTCCACTTGCGCGATCCGCTGATCCAAACTTTCGAGCCGGTCGAGCAATGTCTGAAGCTGATCAGACAAGGACTCCAGCTCTTTTGAGAGTTCTGTGAGTTGCGTTTCGAGATGTGTCACGGAGGCCGCCGTTCCAGCTTTCACGCTTTCCAGATCTTCTTTCAACCGTGCGAGTTCTTCCTGAGCGGATCTGAGGGTGTCCATAACCTGCGTAGTCTGTCCCAGCGCCGAGTACAAGTATTGACTTATCAATTGCTCCAGTTCCAAAAGCTCCTCCTGGAGCTCTTCCTTTTTCCGGAGCAGTTCTTCAAGGTTCAGCGGGGTAGATTCCAAGGTCACAGATGTCGCATATTCTGTGGATGTGGGAGCAGCCGTAACCTCATTGGCCAAACAGACGAAGGGAAAAGCGAAGACGGTCAACAACATGAAGAGCAACGTTCGTCCCTTCACCCCATCACCTCCCTAAGAATAGTTCCTAAGAATAATTCTCGCCGGTCCCTTAGTGGGTCAACCCACTCACCCTTTATCTCGAGAAACTTCAGCACGTGCTGTTTTTCCTGCCCGACGATGGCCTTTCCAAGCTTTCGTGCCCTATCCGATTTTATCACTTCCATGATCTGGTAGCAGAAGATAATGGAGTCCTCTTCTAATCCCATAGCGTAGCCGATCACTTCTTCAACATCTTTCCCTTTCACTTCTCTTCCAGCATTTCGTTCACTGACGGAAAGACCCTGCCGTCCATATATCACATGGCATTGCCTACTTTTTCATCAACATGAGAAGCGTTCGCACATGTCTTCGCTCTTCGTCGACGATCTCCGTTATAACCGGGGATTTCACGTATTCTGCGACCTCCAGATAGAACAAGATACTCTCCTTTTCAATGTCCAGAGCCAGCTCCAGTGCATCTTCTAAATTTTCAGGAACCTCTTTCCTGAGTTTTGGAAAGATTGAAAGCTCGGCGTAGGTTGCCAAGTATCCCAAGACTTCTTCTGAAGACCAACCACCTTCGCGTTCTTTCCTTGAAATTCTGGAAAAGATCTCCTTGAAGCGAGCCGCGTGGAGTCTCTCATCCTCAGCAAGCCTTTCGAAGGTTTCGGAAACTTCGCCCCTCGTCCTTTGGGCAAGTTCAGCATAACACGAGTAACCCTTTGACTCGATCTTCAAGGCCACGCTGAGCAGTTGATCGATGCCTATCATCCTGTAGCCTCCTCTATCTAAAGATGTTGTCCAGCACCATCATGACGATAAAACCGAAGATCAACGAGAATGTGGAAACCATTTCGTACCCGTGCGCATGCGTTTCCGGGATGATCTCGTCGCTTATAACGTAAAGCATGGCGCCGGCGGCAAACGCCAGAAAGAAGGGTAAAGCGGGACGGGCGATCACCACCGCGGTAGCCCCTATCAACCCACCAATAGGCTCTACCAGCCCCGTGAGGAAGGAGTACCACACCGATTTGCCACGAGCATACCCCGCCTTGATGAAAGACGCTGCTACGGCAGTCCCTTCGGGAATGTTCTGAAGGCCGATAGCTACTGCGAGGCTGGTACCGACAGCGATACTACCGCTTCCATATCCCACGCCAACGGCCATACCTTCGGGGAAGTTGTGGAGTGTTATGGCAATGACGAAAAGCCAAATCTTTCTCAAAAGGGATGCATGATGGCCTTCGACACCTTTTTGAAAATGCTCGTGGGGAAGTATGTGATCTAGAATCTCTATCATCACTGCTCCAGCCAGTATGCCGATGATGGTGATGGTTATTCCTCCTGCGTCCAAAGCCGGGATGATCAAACTGAAAACGGTCGCGGCGAGCATCACACCGGCAGCAAAGCTCAAAAGCATGTCCATAATCTTATGTGAAGGCGTTTTCTTGAGGATCAAAACTGGAAGGGCACCGACGCCCGTAGCGCTTCCAGCTATGAGACTGGCAAAGACCCCGTAAATCCAAATCTGTGTTTGCGACAACTTTCCGCCTCCCAGTGGTTCTCTGGCGCCTTGCCTTCTCTTTTCAATACCTCTTTTGCCGGCTTCTTTAGATCAATTCTATCACAGCGCATGGTATATAATATTTATCATCCTATTCTTCAACCTCCGGAGGGGATTGGTGTGGAAAGACTCATCCTTGACTGCGATCCAGGCCACGATGATGCTATAGCCATCCTGATGGCAGGTCTGGACGAAAAATTGGAACTCCTCGGTATCACCACTGTAGCGGGGAATTCTTATCTGGAAAACACCACTATGAACGCCCTCAAGGTTGTGGAAATGGCCGGTCTCGATGTAGACGTCTACGCGGGGTGCGCTCGTCCACTACTTCGTGACCAGATAGTGGCTCCAGAGATCCACGGTTCTACTGGTTTAGAAGGCGCCAAACTGCCAACTCCAAAGCGCCAAGCCGAAGAAAAACATGCCGTGGACTTCATAGCAGAGATGGTGAAAGCATATCCCGGCGAGATCAACCTTGTGGCGACAGGGCCACTCACCAACGTAGCGCTTTTCATCATTCGCTACCCAGATCTCGTAGAAAAACTCAAGCGTATCGTAATGATGGCTGGTGGCATAGCTTTTGGAAACGTGACGCCTGTTGCGGAATTCAACGTCTACGCGGATCCGGAAGCTGCCAATGTGGTTCTGCGCTCCAGCGTTGAGAAAGTGATGGCGCCTTTAGATGTGACCCATCAAGCGATCATGGCTGCGGAAGAGATCGAAAGACTGAGAAAAACCGGATCCCACATACTCCAAACTCTCGCCGACCTTCTCGACTTCTTCAGATCCACATACCTGGACCTTTTCGACATCGACGGGGCGGTGCTTCACGATCCCTGTGCCGTCATGTACCTGATCGATCCTACGATCTTCGAATGTGAGGATCTCTACGTGGAAGTGGAGCTCGACGGCAATCTCACCTATGGTCAAACTGTGGCTGACATATGGAAGACCATGAAGATGAAACCGAACGTGAGGGTCTTGAAGCGGATAGACCGCAAAGCGTTCTTCGACAGGCTGTTTGAAGACCTGGAAAAACTCGCGGTGAGGAAATAGGAGGTGGGAGGTATGGCAGAAGACCCCAGGTATCACATAAAAGTGGATCCCGATGATCTTGGAAAATACGTCATCGTGGTGGGCGATCGCGGTAGAGTGCAAAGAGTGGCGAAGTATTTGGAATCCGCGAAAAAAGCGGGAGATAACAGAGAGTACCTCACCTACACCGGTACGATCCAGGGAGAGAAAGTTTCGGTGATGTCCACAGGTATGGGGGCCCCCGCCATGGCCATAGGTGTGGAAGAGCTCGCTACCGCGGGGGTTCACACCGTCATTAGGGTGGGAACGAGTGGAGCCCTTCAAAGACACCTGAAACTTGGTGAGAGTGTGATCACTACAGGAGCAATTAGGAGAGATGGCACCACACTCCAGTACTTGCCACCGGAGTTCCCGGCAGTGGCGGATTTCGAAGTTACACAAGCACTTGTAGAAGCTGCGAAGGCGTTGAATGCACCTCATCATGTGGGCATCGTATACTCAACCGACTCTTACTACGGACGTCTTTTCGACGAGGAATCCCACCTCAAGTACAACTCCCTCATGGCCAAGGCCGGAGCGCTGGTAGTGGAAATGGAAGTGGGTGCCCTCTTCATCGTGGGAACAATCAAAGGCATGAAGGTAGGGTCTGTACTAACGGTGAGAGAAGAGCTCACAGAGTCTGGTGAATACATCCAAGCCGGGGAAACTTATGAGAAAGGACTTGAGAGATCCATTCGGATCGCCGTGGAGGCGATTCGTAGGATGATAGAAAGATCGCGAGGAGGTGCATAGGTGTGAAGAAGTTTTTGGTGGTACTGCTGGTGTTGTTAACAGTGGTAGCCCTTGCGAAGCCGTTGAAGGTGGCTCTGTTGCTTAATGGCACGTTGGGAGACAAGTCCTTCTTCGATTCAGCGGCGAGGGGCATTGAGATGGCAAAAAAGGATCTGGGCATCCAAGCCACCATTATCGAAATGGGTTACAACCCAGCGAACTGGAGACCCACACTTGAAGACGTTTCCGACCAGGATTACGACATCATCATTGTGGGAACCTGGCAGATGGCGGAAAATCTCGAAGAAGTGGCCCCCATGTTTCCGGACAAAAAGTACATTATCTTCGACACGACGGTGGATTACTCCAAAGGCGATCTCGACAACGTTTATTCCATACTTTACAAACAAAACGAAGGATCCTTTTTAGTAGGAGCACTGGCCGCTATGATCACTACTTCCAATATGCCCAAGGCGAACCCAGAACCATTGATTGGCTGTGTTGGAGGTATGGACATTCCAGTCATAAACGATTTCATCGTGGGATACATTGAAGGTGCCAGATACATCAATCCCAACATAAAGGTGCTCATCTCATATGCAGGAACCTTCAGTGATCCTGCCAAAGGCAAAGAGCTCACACTAGCCCAATTCAGACAAGGAGCCGATATATCCTTTAACATCGCCGGGCAAACGGGTATTGGCGTATTAGAGGCCGCCAAGGAGATGGACAAATACGCCATAGGTGTGGATTCCGATCAAGCGTTGATCGTAGAAGAAAAGGATCCAGAAATGGCTGCCCACATCGTGACCTCCATGATGAAGAACGTTGACCTATCTCTTTATAGAGCCCTCAAACTTTACTTAGAAGGTAAGTTGAAGTTTGGTCAGGCCGAGGCACTGGGCATTGCAGAAGGTGGAGTAGGAGTGGCTGACAACGAATACTACAGGGAGCTGGTCCCCGAAGAGTTCAGAAAGAAGATCAAAGAGATAGAAGAGATGGTCAAAGCCGGAAAGATCGAGGTAAGTTCCGCCTTTGAAATGTCTTCTGCCGAGCTCACCGAACTGAGAAACAGTGTGAAACCGTGATGACGTGAGGGGGCTTCCCCCTCACTTTCTCTTTCTTTCTCAAACCAGAGGTGAAAGCAGTGGCATTGGCTGTTGAAATGCAAAACATTGTCAAGGTCTATCCCAACGGCGTAGTAGCCAACAAGGGTGTGGATTTTCGTGTAGAAGGAGGAGAAATCCACGCGCTGGTGGGCGAAAACGGAGCTGGGAAGACCACTCTCATGAAGATCCTCTTCGGTATGGAACAACCGACCGCCGGCCGTATAAGAATTTTCGAAAAGGATGTCAGAATCCACTCGCCACACGATGCCATAGCACTGGGCATAGGTATGGTCCACCAACACTTCATGCTTGTACCTTCCCTCACGGTAGCGGAGAACGTGATCTTAGGCATAGAACCACGTAGAGGATTGGGTATCGACAGGGAAGCGGCTGTGAGGATGGTTGAGGAAACTTCAAAGAAGTTTGGTTTGCCTGTCCCAGCCAACGAAAAGGTTATGGATCTTCCAGTGGGGATCAAGCAAAGAGTGGAGATCATAAAGGCTTTGATCAGGGGAGCTAAAATACTCATCCTCGACGAGCCCACGGCGGTGCTCACCCCTCAAGAAACCGAGGAACTCTTCGAAGCTCTCAAGAATCTTACCAAAAAGGGTGTGACTATCATTTTCATCTCCCACAAACTCAAGGAGGTCAAGGCTATCTCTCAAAGGCTCACCATTCTCAGAGATGGGAAAAGCATGGGTACCTTCGTCACCGATGAAATAAGCGAAGAGGAGATCTCCAAACGTATGGTGGGAAGAGAAGTAGAACTGGTGATAGAACGCTCGCAAGCCAAACCTGGCAAGGTCGTTCTCCAGGTGGAGAATCTCGGATACGTGAGGGACGACGGAGTGAGGGTACTGAATGATGTGAGCTTCTCGCTGAGGAGTGGTGAAATCCTTGGAGTAGCCGGGGTAGAAGGCAATGGACAGAGAGAACTGGTGGAGATACTGACCGGCCTCAGAGATGGGGCCACGGGTAGCGTCAAGTTGAACGGAGAGGAAATACTGGGCTTGGATGCATACGGAATCAGAAGAAGGAGCGTGTCTCACATTCCTGAAGATAGGGTGGAGTTCGGTGTGGCGCTAAAAGCCTCCATCTGGGAGAACCTCGTCTCAGACAGATATTGGAGGCAACCCTTCGGTAATGCTGTCAGGATCTTTCCAAAAACCATGAGAAATTTCACAAAAAGAGCGATTGAAGAGTTCGGTATAAAAGCGGATGGACCGGATACTCCCGTGATGATGCTTTCAGGTGGAAACATGCAAAAGGTTGTGGTGGCGCGAGAGTTCTCTTCACAAGCAAAGCTACTGATCGCAGATCAACCAACGCGCGGTATCGATGTAGGTTCCACGGAATTTGTGAGGAAGAAACTAATAGAGGCGAGAGATGAGGGGTTAGCGATACTCCTCGTCTCAGCAGATCTCCAGGAGATTCTTCAGCTCTCAGACAGGATCGTGGTCATGTACAAGGGAGAGATCGTGGGTTATTTTCCTCAAAATGTAGGTCTCACCGAAGAAGAGCTGGGCTACTACATGCTCGGTGTGAAGCGCCACGAGCCTTCACGACTGAAGGAGTCGATGTTATCATGAAACGCTTCGCTGCCTACGAATGGATCAGAACGGCGGTGACCATAGCTATAGCACTCGCTCTGGGATATCTGGTGCTGGTTTTCACAGTGGACGACCCCAACGAAGCTTTTAAGTGGTTCTTGTGGGGACCAATCAGCAGAGTGCGAAGAATGGTGGAGCTCATCAACTACACTGTACCGCTCATATTCACTGGGTTGGCGGTGAGTATAGTCTTCCAAGCGGAGATCTTCAACATAGGAGCCGAAGGACAGCTCTTCATGGGTGCTGTTGGAGCCACATTTGCAGCCCTTTATTTTCCACAGATTCCCGTACTCCATGTGGTGCTGGTAGCTGCTTTCGCCATGCTGGTAGGAGGAGCGTGGGCTGGCATCCCCGCTTACATGAAGGCCAAGTGGAACGCCAGTGAGTTGGTGTCGTCGCTGATGATGAACTACGTGGCTTTCTTTTTGGGTTTGTACTTCGTTAACTACCACATGAGAGACTTAAAAGCAGGTTATTTGGTGTCGTACAAATTTCCCGAGACTGCATGGTTACCGAGGCTTTTGAGAAGGTACAACCTGCACGCAGGTATCCTCATAGCTGTGGCGTTCGTCTTTGTGGTTTGGTTCTTCCTCTACAGAACAAGGTACGGCTACGAGATACGTATGATGGGCTTTAACAAGAACTTCGCCAGATTCAGCGGCATAAAGGTGAGAAACGTGGTGTTGTACGCTCAAATAGTCAGCGGTATGGTGGCAGGATTAGCAGGAGCCGTGGAACTCATGGGACTCTACAAGCGTTTTGTCTGGCAGGTGAGTCCCGGTTATGGGTTCGATGGTATCATCGTCTCCCTGCTTGCCAGAAACAACCCACTTCTGGTACTCCCCGCAGCCTTCTTAGTGGGATACCTTCGAACGGGAGCTTACATTATGAGCAGAATGACCGGGATAGCACCCGAGATAGTCACCACACTGCAGGCGGTGATCATCCTGTTGATCACTGCTGAAGCTTTCTTGGAGTTCTTGAAGCGCAGAAAGATCATCAAAGAAGCCATGAAGACAGAAGGCGGGGAAAATCCATGAGCGAGATCGCAAAGGGCATCCTCTCAGCAGAATTCGTCTATTCTGTGCTCCGGGTGACAACCCCCTTACTTTTTGCGGTGATGGGAGCGCTTTTTAGTGAGATCGCAGGGGTGATAAACATCGCTTTGGAAGGCATGATGCTCATGGCAGCCTTCTGGGGGGTGATCGTGAGTGCTTTCACCGGGAGTGCGTGGATCGGAATGTTGGCGGGACTTGCTTCTGCCCTCCTGCTGGCCCTGGCTCTGGCCTACTTTCATCTGAATTTGAGAACCAATTTGATCTTGGCGGGAATCGCTCTCAACCTCTTCGCTTCGGGTTCCACGGTGTTTTTACTCTACCTCATAAGCGGCGATAAGGGTTCCTCTGCTTCCATAAAGAGTTACGTGTTACCTCGGATCGAGATACCCATTCTGAAAGATATACCGTTCATCGGAGAAGCTTTCAGTGGCCACCATATACTCACGTATGTAGCCTTCATCACCGTCTTTTTGGTGCAGTATCTGATCTACCGAACGCCTTTGGGATTGAAGATGCGTGCCGTGGGGGAGAACCCCGAAGCGGCGGAGTCAGTAGGTATATCCGTAAAACGAGTGCGATACATTGCTCTTCTTCTTAGCGGACTGATGGCGGGATTCGGCGGTGTGTTTCTCTCTATGGGATACGTGTCTTGGTTTGCCCGCGATATGACCTCTGGTAGGGGCTTTATCGCTCTGGCAGCCCAAGCACTCGGCGGGAAATCCGCCATAGGAGGAATGCTTGGAGCTATGCTCTTTGGACTGGCTGAAGCTCTCAGCTATACTTTCCAGGCGATACGGATACCCTCGGAATTCACCAACATGATGCCATTCGTTTTCACCTTGATAGCACTGGCAGTGTACGCGCGCAGCCTGCTGGTAAAACACAAAAAGGCCTCGATAGCGAAAACAAAACCTGATGTAGAATCCGAAGTATGATCACTGTTTGCATCTCGTCACGCAGACAATGAAGGACAATCTCATAGCCCAGACGTTCAGTAGTGCTCCACCAACCCAAGATCACTTGAAGAAAGTGAGGAGACATGATAAAATTTGTTTTGCGGGGCGTAGCGCAGACGGTAAGCGCGCCTGCCTTGGGAGCAGGAGGTCGCTGGTTCGAGTCCAGTCGCCCCGACCAGAAGGTTGACCATAGTCTCTCTTCATGGTAACATACCTTGTGGAATGCGGTCGTAGCTCAATTGGTAGAGCATCGGCCTTCCAAGCCGAGGGTTGCGGGTTCGAGTCCCGTCGGCCGCTCCAAAAGCCCCATCTGAATGATGGGGCTTTTCTTTGCTTCATCTTCAGCATCCGTATTACGCCACTGGAGATATTTACTTAGAAAGAAATAGGATGGAACGAAAAAGTGGGCCTTCCACATTCAGTGGCAGTACCATTGAAATATCTCGAATAGGAAAGAAAGAACAAATGAATGGCACCACCAGAA
>QNAP01000026.1 GCA_003641795.1 Thermotogae bacterium
TATGTGATCGCATGGATACCGTCAGCCATTAGTAAGAGGTGATAAAAGTTTCACATTGCAGAAAGCATGTCTTGCGAAGCGCCGATGCGAGCACTCATACAAACGGGCACCGAGCTACACGGATGTAGTGAGCATGAAGCTGAAACAGGATGTTGAATCTTCATGGAAGTGCCCGTTTGTACGAGTGCTCGCTTCGGCGCTACGCAAGACAAGCTTTCCGCAACAATGAAATATTGGCAAGGATGTCTAATCGATGAACCTCGAAATGCTTTGCTCTCATCTTAAAGAGGTATCTCGAGCTACTTCGCGTTCCTACAGATCCTTTCCAGCTACCGTCTTAGTATCTTAACCAATGTCTTGACAATTGTCGTAAAATGACTTATACTGTCAACAAAAGGAAAGGGGTGAAGAAGTTGAGGGAGGAGATACTTCGTAGCATTCTTGACAACCTTCGAGAGTCGAGAGAGCCTGTTACTGGAACAGAGCTCGCCCAGCGGGTGGGAGCATCAAGACAGACTATTGTACAGTATATTGCCATATTGAAATCCCGGGGTTACGATATATGGTCGACCCCAAGAGGTTACGTACTGAATGAATCTTCCCAAGGGATAAGAAAGCTGGTTGCAGTAAAACACGATGTCGAACAGATTCGAGAAGAACTTGAGACTGTTGTACAACATGGCGGAAAAGTGCTGGATGTTATGGTGGAGCATCCCGTTTATGGAGAGATAAGAGGAAATCTGAATGTGTCGTCTTCGGATGATATTGAACGTTTTATGGCACTTTTGAAATCGAGCAATGCAGAACCTTTGCTGGTTTTATCGAAAGGGGTGCACATTCACACCATAGAAGCACCCGATGAGGCAACGATGAAAAAGGTGTTGGAAGCACTTCGTACGAAAAGATTCCTATTAGAACACCATTTGGGAAAGGAGGAAGAATCGTGAAGATAGACGAAGTTATCTCGAAGTACGTCACCTCGCAAAAGCAAAGAAAGCTCCTCACGCTTTTTTCACTCGCTTGGATGTTGGACGCGGCCGGAGTCATGTTAATGACCTTCACCCTCGGCTCGATCATCAAAGAATGGCACCTAACAGCGGTGCAGGCGAGTTCCATCGCGAGCAGTACATTTATGGGAATGCTGGTTGGCGCTCTCACTTCGGGGCTTGTGGCCGATTTAGTGGGAAGAAAGCTCGCGATGAATCTGTATCTGGCCTTCACGATAGTGTTTACAGTCTTGAATGGAACTGCTCAAACCCCTCTCATATTCGGCGCGTTGAGGTTTCTCTCCGGTGTTGGGTACGGAGGGCTCATGCCTTCCGTGAACACTTATCTGAGTGAAAGCGTTTCGATAAGGGTTCGAGGAAGATATCTTGTCCTTTTGGAGGCAAGCTGGGCGGTGGGAAGCATCCTCATAGCCTGGTATGCTGTAACACTGGGGACGGCTTTTGGATGGAGAAGCGTTTATTATGTTCTTGGAGTGGGTGCTTTGTTGTTCATTCCCTTTTTGTTACTTCCAGAGAGTCCAAAGTACGCATTCGCCAAACGAGATAAAGATGAACTGGAAAGGGTTCTGCAGGTGAAAATAGTGGAAGATATCGAACCGGTAGAGAAACGTTCGGTGCCGGTTGCAGCGCTTTTGGAGAAAACGTATTTGAAACGCACCCTGATGGTATGGATCGCGTGGTTCGTTGTGAGTTTCGTTTATTATGGTCTTTTCACGTGGCTGCCCAAATTCTTTGCCTCTGCCGGTATTTCCGAGGCCCGATCCCTTTGGTTCAGTTTTTTCATGATGCTGGCCCAGCTTCCTGGCTATCTCTCCGCGGCGTACTTTATCGAAAAAATCGGACGTAAGACGTCTTTGGCGGTTTATTTCTTTGGAACCGCTGCCGCCGCCTTGGGATTCAGCCTGGTCAATGAAACGAGTTCTTTGGTAATCATGGGACTCATAACAAGTTTCTTCTGCCTTGGAGTCTGGGGCCTTGTTTATGCCTATACACCCGAACTTTTCCCCACAACATTTAGAGGCACCGCAAACGGTTCAGCAAGCGTGATGGCAAGGATAGCGGGTATAACTGCCCCATATTTCACGGCCATTTTCGTTGGGAAAGAAAACCTCTTCGCTGCACTTGTTTGGTTTGCACTTTTTTCGGCTGTCGCGGCGGTTTTCGTGCTCTTATGGGGAGTGGAAACCAAAGGGATTTCAACAGGATAAAAAGAGCCGCTCTTCAAAGGAGCGGCTCTTTTGCAATCTGATCAATCCAAATCAATAAATGTTCAACTCTTTCAAATTCTTTTCAACGATCTCCTTCGTATCTCGTGCGATCACCAGTTCTTCGTTGGTGGGGATGACCAAGACAGCAACCTTTGAATCTGGTGTAGAGATCACCAGCTCTTTTCCGCTCACCTTGTTGGCTTCTCTGTCCAGTTTCACGCCGAGATAGCCAAGATACTTCTCGCAGATCTCTTCTCTCATCTCGTGTGCGTTTTCTCCAACACCGGCGGTGAAAACAATGGCGTCAACACCGTTCATGGCGGCAGCATAGGCACCTATGTACTTGGCAATTCTGTATTCGTATACATCCAAAGCGGTGCGGCAGACCGGATCTCCAGCAAAGGCTCTCTCTTCGATATCGCGCATGTCGCTACTGAATCCCTTGGATAGCCCGAGAATGCCACTCTTCTTGTTGAGAATATTGTAAACTTCATCAGCACCGAGACTCTCAGCTTGCATCAAAAAGTAAAAGATTGCCGGATCTATATCACCACTTCTTGTTCCCATCACAAGGCCTTCCAAAGGTGTGAACCCCATAGACGTGTCAACAGACTTACCATTTTTGATCGCTGCAATGGAGGCACCGTTTCCCAGATGGCAGGTGATGATCTTCAAACTCCGGTAATCCTTGCCGAGAATCTCGGCGGCACGCCGCGAGACGTATCGATGACTTGTTCCGTGGAACCCGTAGCGCCTAACCCTGTGCTTTTCGTAGTATTCATAAGGGATAGCATAAAGGTATGCAACCTTGTCCATTGATTGGTGAAAAGCCGTGTCAAAAACGGCCACCTGCGGCACGTTTGGAAGCAACTGCATGGCAGCTTCAATGCCCATGATGTTGGGTGGATTGTGAAGTGGCGCCAAATACGAGAACTCCTTCAGTGTTCGAAGGACTTCATCGTCGATCCGCACTGAAGAGGCATATTTTTCTCCTCCGTGCACTACCCTGTGTCCCACCGCTGAAATCTCTTCGAGGTCTTTTATAACGCCTATCTTGGGATCGAGCAGCGTGTCGATGACGAGTTTTAAGGCCTCTCTGTGGGTTGGCATTTCCCTTTCGATAACATATTCTTCACTTGAACGTTTATGCTTGAGTTGACTTCCCTTTATGCCAATCCTTTCAGCGAGACCCTTACATAAAACGGTCTCGCTGGTCATGTCTATGAACTGGTATTTTATGGAAGAGCTGCCCGAATTCACTACGAGAATCTTCATCCCAATATACCTCCTGCCTCTGTTTTTGTTTACGTGTTTTACGCTTTGCCAGACGCTCCAAGCAGTTTTAGCCTTTCTCTCACCACCCGTGTTACATGTTCTTTGGCGAGCTTGAAGTACTTGCGAGGATCGAATTCCTCAGGCTTGTCATGGAGGCTCTTCCTCAGTCCAGCTAAAAAGGCTATCCTGAGATCGGTGTCCGTGTTCACCTTGTTCACACCGTATCTCACCGCCTCCTGCAGAACCTCTGGCGGTACCCCCTTTGCCCCAGTGATCCTTGCTCCGTAGTTGTTGGCGAGTTCCACCAACTCTTCTGGCACACTCGAAGCACCGTGTAACACCAGAGGTATACCCGTTAACTCTTTGACCCTTTTAAGGCGGCCGAAGTCGAGCTTTGCCTCACCTTTGAATTTGAACGCCCCGTGGCTCGTGCCAATGGCTGGTGCGAGAAAATCGACCTCAGTCAGCTCCACAAATTTGCCGGCTTCGTCGGGGTTCACGAGGATAGCATCCCTTTCATCCACGGAAACATTATCCTCCACGCCTTTCAATCTTCCAAGTTCGGCCTCTACCGAAACTCCAGCGGCATGAGCGATCTTGACGATTTCTTTGGTTTCTTGTACGTTCTGTTCGAAGGGATGTTCCGAGGCGTCGATCATGACCGAGGAATATCCAGCTTTTATAGCCGCGATTATGAACTGGTAGTTCTTCCCGTGATCCAGATGGAGCGCGATGGGTATCGGCACGGTTTCGGCGTATCCGCGCACCAAGTTCACGAAGAACTCAGCTCCTCTGAAGGGATCACCGTTTCCCGCATACTTGATGGCTCCTTCACTGGTCTCAATGATCAATGGCGCACTTTCTTCCATCGCTCCGTCCACTATGGCGTGGAAGAACTCGATGTTGTTGATGTTGAAAGCCGGTACAGCGAAGTATTCCTTGTTGGCCTTGTCCAAGATTTCCTTCGTATTGACGTAAGGCACACCGTCACCTCCCGAATAAATTCAGATTTCCCAAACCTTGATCATGTTGGTCTTCCCTGAAACCCCGAAGGGCACCCCGGCTGTGATCACTATTCTATCCCCTTTCTTCACAAATCCCATGCTTTTTGACACTCGCTCGGCAGCAGCGAACATTTCGTCCGTATTGGATATGTCCTTTACCTGAACGGGTATGACTCCCCAGATCAAAGAGAGCCGGTGGTACGTGACTTCATTGGGTGTGATGGCTACGATCGGTATCTTCGGCCTGAATCGAGAAACGGCCCGTGCGGTGAATCCTGAATATGTAGATGTCACTACTGCTCTTGCTTCAAGTTCTTCGGCTATCTCCACGGAGGCTCTGGAAATGGCGTCCGTTATCCCACCGACTGGGGAAAAATGTTTCAACCAGCTAAGAAGCTCGTCTTTGAAGATTCTCAGATACGGTTCCACATTCTCTGCGACCCTGTTTATCACCCGAACAGCTTCAAAGGGATATTCTCCCACCGCCGTTTCGTTGGAGAGCATTACCGCATCCGTACCATCCAAGATAGCGTTGGCAATGTCCGAAGCCTCGGCTCTTGTGGGAAAAGGTCGGTGGACCATTGAATCGAGCATTTGGGTAGCCGTAATGGCGGGTATTCCATACCTGTTGCCCAATTCGATTATGCGTTTCTGGGCAAGCGGGACTTCTTCCACCGAAAGCTCCACCCCGAGATCGCCTCTGGCAACCATAACACCATCGGAGACCGAGACGATCTCTTCGAGATTTTTCATGGCCTGGCGAGTTTCGATCTTGGAGATGATGAGAGAACTACCTCCCAGTGAGGAGACCACTCTCCGCGCTTCCATCACGTCGGTGGGTTTTCTCACGAAGGAAAGGGCGAAGTACTCCGCACCCTCTTCTACACCAAGTTTTAGAAACTCCACATCTTTCTCATCCAGAGAAGGAAGAGGGAGATCCGCCTCTGGAATATTCACACCTTTATGGGTCGAAACTTCCCCACCGACCTGCACAACAGCCTCCACGCGTTTGCCGTCAAGGACCCTATCAACTCTCAGGCTTACTCGTCCATCGTCTATGAGTACTCCCATGCCGGGTTTCAGAAAATCCAGCGCATCCAGCTGCAGTGGCAGCACTCGCTCATTTCCCGCTGTGCTTTCACAGGTAAGAACAACCTTTCCACCTTTGGGCAAGGTAACAGGCCCTTGAGGGAACCTTCCAAGTCTGATTTTAGGACCCTCTAAGTCTATCATTATGGCTAAGGGCACCTTCAAGTGCTCCCTTAATGCTTTCAGTCTTAATATTAGTTCTCTGTGTTCGTCGAGGCTTCCGTGACTGGTGTTCAATCGCGCAACATTCATCCCAAGCTCTATGAGTTTCTTCATCCTTTCCATCGAAGAAGTACTCGGACCGATGGTACACACGAGCTTCGTCTTTCTCATACTCCACCTCATGAAAGAATCAATGACATCTCATAATAAGTCATGTCCAGCTCCTTCCTGTGTTCGAGAGCTTCGCTGTAAGGCACTCTTACCATCTTTCCTCTCTGGAGTGCCATCATCACACCGTGCTCGCCTTCAAGGAGCGTTTTCACAGCCTCGTATCCCATTCTCGAGGCAAGAATTCTGTCGTAAGCGGTGGGCGATCCTCCACGCTGGATATGTCCAAGCACCGTGATACGCGTCTCGTAACCTATCCGGTGCTCGAGGTGCCTCGCTACAGTGAAAGCGCTGGCAGCCCCTTCGGCCACCATCACTATACAGTTGATCTTGCCGCGCTTTTTCTCCTGGAGGAGCCTTTCCGCCAGTTCATCGTAGTCCACAGGCCTTTCTGGGATCACTACCGCTTCCGCCCCCACAGCTACGGCTGACATCAGGGCGATGTACCCTGAAGATCTGCCCATGACTTCCACAATGAAAGCACGCTCGTGAGAAGAAGCGGTGTCTTTCAGTTTTTGCGTGGCGTCCACCACAGTGTTTAAACAGGTATCAACGCCAATACACATGTCCGTCATGGAGATATCGTTGTCGATGGTTCCAGGAATTCCCACGGTGGGGAAGTCATATTCTTCTTCAAGCATCATAGCACCGGTGAGGCTACCCTCCCCGCCTATTACTACAAGCCCGTCAATCTCGTGTTTTCTCAACACTTCCATAGCCTTCTTGCGCCCAGCGGAAGTCTTGAACTCCTCACATCTGGAACTCCTTAAAATGGTCCCCCCTCGCTCCATGATACCGCCAACGTCCTTGTAATCAAGAAAACTCCACTCGTCATCTATGAGCCCAGCGTAGCCGTGGTGGAATCCTGCAACTTCAAGACCGTGGGTTCTGGCCATTCGTACGACAGCGCGAACAGCGGCGTTCATGCCAGGAGCATCGCCACCACTTGTGAGTACGGCTATCCTCTTCATTTTTCTCATCCTCCTGCCGTGATTATAGCATCTTCATATCTGAGATTCCCAAACGTTTATTTGGCGAACATTCGGAAAACCCCTTACCCAGTCTTCTGAAAGAGATGGGCTTTATCTTTTTTGTAACGAATTCTTGTATACACCTGATACATGATAGAATCTCGACGTCACGAGGTGATTCTGGTGAGGACACTGATACTGGCAGCAGGGCTCGGGAAGCGAATGAAATCGAGGAAGCCTAAAGTTTTGCATGAGGTATTGAGAAAACCTATGGTTTTGTGGGTTGTGGATACGGTCTTGAAGCTGGAGAATAACCTTGTGGGAATCGTGCTAGGACATGGCTGGCAACATGTGAAAGCTGTGTTGCCCGAAAACATACATATCTTTCTCCAAAGAGAGCAGCTCGGTACGGCTCACGCTGTGATGAGCACAGGGGATTTCATTCGTGGTGATGAGATCCTCGTCACCTACGGTGACGTTCCTTTAGTTGAGCTGGAAACGTTGAAAAGACTACTGGATATTCATAGAACATCGAGAGCGCAGGTCACGTTGGTAACTGTCGAACTCGAGGATCCCACGGGTTACGGCAGAATCCTTCGAGACGCTTCGGGTGGCGTGAAAAAGATTGTGGAGGAAACCGACGCCGATGAAGAGACTCGGAAGATTCGAGAGATCAACACGGGTATAGCTGTATACGACGGCGATTTCCTTTACGAAGCATTGAAGAAGATCAAACCGTCCAATGTGCAAAGAGAATACTACCTCACCGACGTGGTTTCATTTGCTGGTAAAATTAGTACCTTAAAGTTGGAAGATTCCGCGCAGACGTTGGGAATAAATGACAGGGTACAATTAGCACGGGTGGAACGGGTTGCGAGAGAACGGATATTGACACGACTGATGCTTTCCGGGGTGACGATAGAGGATCCGAGTACCACCTACATAGGACCTGATGTGGTGATAGAACGTGACACAACGATTCGCCCTATGACCATGATCTACGGTAAAACTTCTATCGGTGAGGAGTGCGAGATAGGACCGTTGGCGTTCATTCAAGAATGCGAGATCGCCGATCGAGTCAAAGTTATGCGTTCTGAGTGCTTCGGGGCTCGCATCGGTTCCGAGGCCGTCGTTGGGCCCTTTGCAAGGTTGCGCGAGGGTTCACGCATAGGTGAAGAGGCAAGGATCGGAAACTTCGTAGAAGTCAAAAAGAGCAGAGTGGGAAAGAAAGCCAAGGCGCAGCATCTCTCCTATATCGGAGATGCCACTGTGGGTGAGGAGGTCAACGTTGGAGCTGGTACCATCACCTGCAATTATGACGGTTTTGAGAAGCATCCAACCGTGATTGGAGAAGGAGCTTTTATAGGGAGTAATACGGCACTGGTGGCTCCGGTTACTGTTGGAAAAGGTGCTATGGTGGCAGCAGGTTCGGTGATCACAGAGGACGTTCCAGAAAACGCTCTGGCAATAGCCAGGGAGAGGCAAGTCAATAAACCGGGGTGGGCAGAGAAATTCAGACGGGAAAGGAGCAGGTCGCATGGAGAAGAGAAATGAATTGAAGATCTTCAGCGGCAATTCTAACCGTCCGCTTGCTGAGAAGATCGTCGAGTACATAGGAACTCGACTAGGGGACTGCGAGATTTCCCGTTTCGCTGACGGAGAGATCAACGTCCGTGTCAACGAAACGGTGCGAGGACACGACGTTTTCATAGTACAATCGACATCGACTCCGGTCAACGAAAATTTGATGGAGCTTCTCGTCATGGTAGACGCTTTCAAACGCGCATCCGCCAGTTCTGTTGCGGTGGTGATACCTTACTACGGTTATGCACGACAAGATCGAAAAGCCAGGGGACGTGATCCGATCTCGGCAAAACTCGTAGCCAACCTGATAACCGTGGCAGGTGCTTCCAGAGTGCTGACTGTAGATCTCCACGCAGATCAAATACAGGGGTTTTTCGATATCCCCGTGGACAATCTGCTGAGTTTTCCCATATTCGCCCGTCATTTTCTGAACATGGAAGGGTTCGATCCCGAAGAGTGGGTGGTCGTTTCCCCCGACGTTGGAGGTGTGAGGCGCGCGAGACAGATAGCAGAAAGACTTTCCACACCTTTGGCCATATTAGACAAACGTAGGCCGAGAGTGAACGAGGCCGAGATCGTAAACGTCATAGGTGACGTCGAAAACAAGTACGTGATTCTTTATGATGACATCATAGACACCGCTAGATCCATGGTAGAGGCAGCGAAGGCCATTAAAAACAAAGGTGCCAAGAAGATAGTCGCATGTGCGACGCACGGTGTTTTCTCTCTTGACGCATTGGAGAGAATAGAGAAATCCGACATCGAGCGTGTGTATGTCAGCGACACTATTCATCATGAAAATCTCCCGAGTTTCGTGGAGGTTCTCTCCGTAGCAAGTCTATTGGGCGAAGCTATAATGCGAATTCGGAAGAACCTATCTGTGAGTATAATGTTCAGATGATGGAGGAGGCAGAGAAGTATGAAGACACTCGTTCTCGACGCGTACCAGCGAAAAGAAATGAAGACCTCTAATGCTAAGAAACTGAGGAGACAGAAGATGGTTCCGGCAATTTTGTACGGACCCGACACCCAACCGGAACCCATCAAGGTACCGTTAACGCGGTTAGAGTCTGTTCTGGCGCTCGCAACTGAGACCACACCGGTAATACTCAACATCGCTTCTGACGATGGAAAAGTGGAACCCAAACACGCATTCATAAAATCTATCCAGCGACACAAGGTAACCGACAGAATTATCCATGTGGATTTCTACGTACCAAGTGAAACTCATAAGATGCACATCAACATACCAGTGAAGTTCGTTGGACGCTCGAAAGGCGAAGAAAAAGGTGGTGTGGTGGATGTTGTCCATCACGAAATACCGTGCGAATTGCTACCCAAAGACCTGGTGGATTACATCGAGATAGACGTCTCCGGTGTGGACCTTGGCGAATCTTTGCACGTGAGGAATGTGAGGTTTCCAGAGGGCATCAAACCTCTTCTGGACCCAGATGACGTCATCCTAGCTATCATTGCACCGAGAGGTCTCGAGGTCGAAGAAGAAGTGGAAGCCATTGAAGAAGAGGAAGAAGTGGAACCTGAAGTTCTTAAGAAGGGTAAGGTCGAGGAAGAAGAGGGATAACGGATGGTAATTATCGGGCTCGGAAACCCGGGCCCGCGCTATCTCTTCACACGACACAACGCGGGCTTTCTTTACGTGGACGCTATTTTGGACAGGTCTAACGTTTTAGAATCCGTTGACCATAAGCTCTTCCGTGCTTGGAAGCTTCTCTTTGTGGGAGAGGAGTTGTATGTCGTCAAACCCCTTACTTACATGAATCTATCAGGTCTCGCAGTTAAGGCTTTACTGGCAACTTATGATTTCGATATCGCATCTATAATAGTGACTTACGACGACATCGATCTACCGCTTGGGAAAATTCGGCTGCGAAAGAGGGGATCAGCCGGTTCGCACAAAGGTATGATCTCGGTATTGAATGCTTTGCAAACAGATGAGGTAAAACGAATACGCATCGGGATAGGTCCCAAACCTCCCGGAGTTGACATGGTCGAATACGTACTGGGCGATTTCTCGGAAGCCGAGCTGGAAACACTTACACGCGTAGTAAATGTAGCGGTGGAAGCCACTAAAACTATGTTGAAGGAAGGATTTGACAAGACGATGTCCATCTACAACTCGATTGAGGTGGTAACTGGATGAAGTGTTCTGTGTGTGGCAAACGAGCCACGGTCGTTCATTGCTTCATCAGCGATGGCATCGAAAAGAACGTGATGTTCTGTGCACGTTGTTTCAAACAGATGCTGAAGTATCAGAGCAGCCCGACACGGAGATCCGGCATTCAGTTGCTTCAAGCACACGCCCACATCGTTCAAGAAAGCCCTGCGGTGATCCAAGGAGAACTCATCTCTGCGAACTATCACGCACAGATACTCGTTCCACTCATTGTGATTGAAGCTTTGTTCGATCGGGACGAATTCACCCACCTACGAGCGAAGCGTACCATAGCAGAACGTGAACTCTTCTACCTTGGCCTACGATTCGATAAGGCGGTACGTTCCGAGCGATTTGAGGAAGCCAAGAAGATAAGGGCACGAATAAAGCGTCTCGAATCCTTTTTAAAAGGCGAATCCCAAGACTCCCTCCAGTGAGGGAGGAGTTCCCTTGTTCAAGCTGAGAAGTTCTTTTAGACCGTCTGGTGATCAACCCCAGGCCATCGAAAAACTCACTAAAGGTGTCCGCAGGGGCTATAGATTTCAAACTTTGCTGGGGGTTACAGGTTCTGGTAAGACGTTCACCATGGCCAACGTGATACATAACGTCCAACGCCCCGCCTTGGTCATCTCCCCCAACAAAGCTTTGGCCGCACAGCTCTATCGTGAATTCAAAGAATTCTTTCCTGAAAACCGGGTGGAGTTCTTCATAAGTTACTACGACTATTACCAGCCTGAGGCTTATCTACCCACGAAGGATGTTTACATCGAGAAGAACGCAGATATCAACGCTGTACTCCAACGCATGCGGCTATCCACACTGAAATCCGTGCTCACCAGGAAAGATGTGATCGTGGTTGCCAGTGTTTCCTGTATCTATCCCACGGGCAGCCCGGAGGACTACCAGGGCCTGAAGCTGAGTTTAGAAGTCGGAGAAGAGTACCATCGCACCACACTTTTCAAACATTTGGTTTCTATGCTCTACGCACGCTCGGAAATGAAGGAACCTGGAACATTCCGTGTTCATGGAGAGATCTTGGAGATCTTCCCACCGTACGAGGATGCAGGTGTGAGGTTGGAATTCTTCGATAACGAGCTTGAAAATATCTTCGCCTTCGACCCTGTAACGGGAAAGGTGGTAGACCGATACGATAAGGTCACCGTTTACCCGGCAAACGAGTTCGTGACCACACGTGAAAAGATCGAACGCGCTTGCCGCTCCATAGAACATGAGCTTAAAGAACGCTTGAAGGAACTGAGGGATGCTGGAAAGTTGTTGGAAGCCCAACGACTCGAACAACGAACTAAGCAGGACATGGAGTTGCTCATGGAGATGGGATACTGTCCGGGTATCGAGAATTACTCCCGTCATTTCGAGGGTAGAAATCCCGGCGATCCTCCGTGGACACTCTTTGACTACTTCGGAAAGGACCTTCTTGTTTTCATAGACGAATCACACATAACCCTTCCGCAGTTGGCGGCAATGTATCGGGGTGATCATTCGAGAAAGAAGAATCTTGTGGAATACGGTATCAGGCTGCCATCAGCTTACGACAACCGTCCCTTGCGCTACGAAGAAGTGATGAAACGTATACCACAAGCCATCTTTGTTTCCGCCACACCCGGTGAAACCGAGCTTCGGCTTTCAGGTCAGGTGGTGGAACAGTTGATACGTCCCACCGGTTTGGTAGATCCTGAGGTGATCGTCAAGCCCACAAAACACCAGGTGGACGATTTGATAGAGGAATTGAACAAGGTGCGCTCCAGAAATGAGAGGGCGCTCGTGGTGGTGCTCACGAAGAAGATGGCGGAAGATCTGAGCGAGTACCTGAAAGAGCTCGGTTTCAGGGCCACGTACATGCACTCAGAGCTCAATGCCATGGAAAGAGTGGAAGTGCTGAAGAGTTTGAGAAGCGGTGCTGTGGACGTCGTTGTCGGCGTTAATTTGCTGAGAGAAGGCTTGGATCTACCCGAGGTCTCCTTGGTAGCGATCATGGACGCTGACGTTGAGGGATTTCTCAGATCGGAGACGACTCTCATTCAAACCATTGGAAGGGCGGCGAGAAATCTCAACGGCCGCGTCGTTCTCTACGCGGACAAGATAACCGGCTCGATGAAACGAGCAATAGAAGAAACCAACAGACGAAGGCGAGTACAAATGGAATACAACGAAAGACACGGTATCAGGCCAGAAACAATTCGAAAGTCGTTGGAAACCATGGACATCTTCGCCGCCTTCAAGGAAGAGGAAGTTGAAGAAGAGATTCGCGCTTCGAAGTACGTCAAAAACATCTTGACGTTGAAGGAATCGCTTTCGATCGACGAATACGATGCTATTTTGGAAGAAGAGATGTACAGGGCAGCCA
>QNAP01000027.1 GCA_003641795.1 Thermotogae bacterium
ACTTCAAGTCGGTGCGAGGCATTATGAAAGAACCACTTCAAGGGTGGCACACAGGAACGGATACAGAACGAGGTATGGGGCTTTAGAACTCTTAAAGGCCGTGTGGGACAAACCTTTTTAACAAAAGTTTGATGATATAATAAAAACGCAAGAGGTTATCGCACTTCCTACCCTTCGGATTTCAAACTGATGGGGTCCTTGGTTATAAAGAATGTACGGAGAGTCCGCAGAGCAGCGTGGAACAGGAAAATTAAAGAAGGAAACACGATCAAGGAGGGATAGAGATGAAGAGGAGTATATCGGTGCTGTTTTTTCTCATGATTGCCATGTTTTTATTTGCCAAAGCTACATTCACTGTTTATGATTTCGCAGCAGGCGTTCGATATACAATCGAATACGTGCTTGATTCAGAGCTACATACTTGGGTGGGTAAGGATGGTTACGTAGATATACCCATCGGAGAATTCGACTTATTGAAATCGACCCTTCAAAGCAACGAGAGCTACTTAAAAGCGCTCGAAGATCAACTAAAAGCAAAGGACAAAACGATAGATGACTTGAACCAACAGCTCACAACTACCCTTGCCAGCCTGTGCGACTTGAAAACGTTGGTTGAAGAAAGAAACAACAAAATAACTGACCTGAACCAACAGCTCACGACCGCCCTTGCCAGCTTGTCCAATCTGGAAGCGTTGCTTGAAGAAAGAAACGCCAAAATAGCGGATCTTGAAAAGCGAGTTGAAGAAAGAAACAACAAAATAGCAGATCTTGAAAAGCAAATCGAATTGAAAAGCAAGCTTATAACCAACCTGGATCAACAAGTTAACGACTTAAAAAAGCTTCTTGACAAAAAGGACGAACAAATTTCTATCTTAGCCTCCCTCTTGGAAACACCAGCAACTATTACGGAACTTTTCAAGGAAAACGAGAAACTAAACCAGCAGCTCACAGATGCGCGAGCTTCTATAACGACCTTAGAGAGAACACTCCAAGAAAAAGATGAACTATTGACGCAGGCCGAGTGGCAACTCAAAGATGCGAACGAGCGAGCAAATTGGCTGGAAGCGCAGATTGAAACCTATCAAAGTTCCATAACTGCATTACAAAGCTCCATCACAGAAAAGGAAGAACAATTGGATGTTCTTTCAGAAACTTTTACAAAAAAGTTGGCAGATTCTCAAGGGGAGAAGAAAGAGCTGCGTGGAAGATTAATAGAAACGCTCACGACGCTGAAATCCTTCGCTGAAATACTGGAAGAACTGCAAAAGACTTTCTTGGAGGTTCAGAGCTATTACGATACAATCCAAGCACTGACTAACAAACTCAACGGTGTCCCTGAAGAATAGCTCTTCAGGCTACCCTTTGATTGGGATGCGAGATCTTCCTGCATAAAGTATAGCTTACGCAGTTGTGAGGGCTGTGTCAAGAGATTGCCGATGTAAGTTCAAACGTTCCCGTCTCCCTTCACGGACTTACCCTCTCGCATCCGTCAACAGTGCAATAAAACCTTCCGAACAGACAGGAACAGGTATCAACACCGTAATGATAAAAGTCAAACTTCCCCTAATCTTCACAGCATTCTATCTACTTTTCACTCGAATTCGCGTCTTCACCCTTTTCAGTGCACCTCCATTCGATTTCCTTCAACCGTTTGGCGGCCTTATCCTTCGCTTCAAACGATATGTACTCCCATTCTTCTTCCACAGGTAATTCCAAGGTTTTCTTGTACATTTTAACGGCGCTACACCATTCTTTCCTTTGTTCGTAGAGCTTTCCCAGCTCTAAGTAGGTGTACAGATGTTCAGGTTTCAGCTTCAGTGCTTGTAGTAGATATCTTTCGGCTTTATCGAGATCTTTGAAAGGCCATGGAACTTCGAGATACCGTACACCCATTACGAGGTAGGGCAAATATTCACCGGGAGCTAGATCCATGGCTTTCTCCAGATGATACCTTATTGAAGAGTCATGCAAGATTCCAACGATGGGATTCCTCTGTACGATATGCGCCAGAACTATGGCGCAAGTGTAGTTCACCTTCCAATTATCCGGGTAATTTTTCAATAAATCTTTCGAAAGCTGGAGGGCTTTGTTCTCCCAGCTTCGTTTGTCTCCGCTTCCCCACACCGAGAGTTCCGAGTATGCCAGCACCACATCGCATTTATTCTCCACAGTAAGTGCCTCATAATCCAGCGTTTTCAAGATATTTAGAACTGCATCCTGATCCCTTCTACCCACCCCGATATTCAGCTCACGTAAAGCGAGCCCCAAAATGGGTAATAAAACAAGTACAACGATTACGCTCTTCTTATCAAACCTACTGCACATTCATTCTGCACCTCTGTTTCCAATACAACTAGCTTCACCCCTTTAAGACCACCGCTTTCTTCAAGTTTTAAATCGAGTATCTCCCTGTAACTATCTTCCCTGATCCCCGCCACTGTCGAAAGTCTTTCGTCTTGTATCTGCCCGCTACTTCATCTCTCACCTTGTAGTAGTTCGCATCGACAAAGAGATTTGGCAAAGGTGTAGCCTGCGAGGTATCATGTGCCTGCTTCTCCTGAGCCGTATTTAGCTGATGGCGGGCCAGAAGCTTTCTCCTTTCCCATGAAAAAGCGTGGCAAATTCACGCTACCTTCGTAGTTCCAAAGTCGTTTTGTATGGTTGCTTTCTCGACGCTCGTGAGGCTGGGAAAGCGAAACGTGTACTGGCAACGGTATAACTTGCTTGTTACGCTTCAGCACTCAACTGACATATTATTTGCACACATTCCTTAACAATGAGATGTTAACATGACGCCAACAACCCATTTATCGCCTCTTTGTGCAAGGTATGTAAAGGACGGTCTTCGAGTCTTTCTCCACGCAGTAGCCCAGAATCGTTTTCACCGCGCACCGGGAGCTTACCTGATCGGTGAATGGCAGAGAGAAAAACGGGGGTTCAGGAGGGCATCGAAAGAGCTGATCACAATCGTTCCGAAGGACGTTGTGATCGCTATATCACAACATAAGGGGTGGTTTGTTGGTGAGGATGAGAGGCTCTAAGATGCTCTTCGAGGCTTTTAAAAGAGAAAGGGTGGAGAAGATCTTCGGAATACCCGGGGGCGCGATAATCCATGTCTACGACGAACTGTGCAGCTATGAAAACGAGATGGACTTCTTTCTCTTCAGACATGAACAGGGAGCTACTCATGCCGCTGACGGATATGCGCGATCCACAGGGAAGCCTGGCGTTGTCTTAGTTACCTCTGGACCCGGAGCCACAAACACCGTAACGGGCATAGCCACTGCGTACATGGATTCAGTACCTCTCGTTGTGATAACAGGACAAGTTTCCACCTCAGCGATAGGTACTGATGCTTTTCAAGAGGTAGACATCACCGGTGTCAGTATGCCCATCACAAAGCATAACCATCTTGTAACGAGCGTAGAGGAGCTACCTCAAGTCTTAAAGGAAGCTTTCCACATTGCCACCACCGGTAGACCTGGTCCAGTTTTGATAGACCTTCCCAAGAGTCTCCAAACCGCAGAAGGTGAGTTCAGATATCCCAGAAAGTTGGAGATACCCGGATACAAACCCACGTTGGTTGGTCATCCAAGGCAGATCAAAAGGGCTGTCGAATTGTTGAAGAACTCGAAGAAGCCCCTTGTCATTGCCGGAGGAGGCGTTAACCTTTCAGGCACTGCTCATTTATTGAACCAGTTTTTGGATAAATTTGGAATCCCCGTTGTCAACACACTCATGGGGCATGGTCTCAACCCTCAAGATGAACGTCTCTATCTCGGTGGTATTGGAATGCACGGGAGTTACTACGGAAACTACGCTGTGGTGAACGCCGATCTCATCGTAGCTCTCGGTGTTAGATTCAGCGACCGAATCACAGGGGATCCCAAGCGCTTTGCGCCCAACGCGAAAATCGTGCACGTGGACGTAGATCCGGCTGAGATAGGCAAGAATGTTCAAGTAGATGTTCCGGTAGTTGGAGATTTAAAAAACGTTCTTGAAGAGTTTTTAAAGTTCGATTTCGAGGCGGATTACTCCGAATGGATAGAGGAACTTCAGAAAGTGAAAGAGTCCCATCCGTTGACCTACGAGAAGCATGAGAAGTTCATCAAGCCGCAGCACGTTGTGGAAGCGGCCAGTAGGTACTTCCCTCCAGATACCGTAGTCGCCGCAGACGTGGGACAGAACCAGATGTGGGTTGCACAGTTCTATCGCTTTAGAAATCCTCGCTCTTTCCTATGTTCTGGTGGTCTTGGTACCATGGGTTACGCCCTACCTGCTGGTATCGGTGCCAAGATAGGAAATCCTCACAAAGAGGTTCTTGTAATAGCTGGAGATGGTGGATTTCAAATGAACATACAGGAATTGATGACTATCAACAGGTACAAGCTTCCGGTCAAAGTCATCGTTTTGGACAACAGTGCCCTCGGAATGGTAAGACAGTGGCAACAGCTCTTCTTCGGTTGCAGGTACTCCGCAACGGTTTTAAACGATAACCCTGATTTTGCAAAGATTGCGGAGGATGTCGGAATAAAAGCACTGAGAATTCGAAGACCCGATGACGTGGAAGGAGCTATAGATGTGTTGGTGCATTCGAAAGAGCCCATGCTTATCCATGCATTGGTGGATCCGAGAGAGAACGTTATTCCCATGGTACCTCCGGGTGGGGATATAGGGCAGCCTTTGTTGAGCGCACCGTATGACAAGGAAATCCTGCAAAAAACGAGAGGTGAGCAGGATGAGTGAGACCGTGGAACATGAACACATAGTTTCCGTTTTGGTTTGTAACAAACCGGGTGTTTTGAGAAGGGTGGCGAATCTTTTTGCCAGGAGAGGGTTTAACATCAGCAGCATATCCGTGGGTGAGGCTAAGGATCCGGGACTTTCGAGACTGACTATCGTCGTCAGAGGCAATGACAGGATCATCGAGCAGATAGAAAAGCAGCTTTACAAAGTCATTGAGGTCGTGAAGGTCTCTCCAATAGCCCCTTCACCCGAAAAACGTGTCGAACGTGAGATGGCGCTCATTAAGGTCCAGATAGATGAAAAAACGAAGCTGGAAATCCTCCAGCTTGTGGAAATATTTAGGGGAAAGATCATCGACGTGGCAAAGGATGGGATGATCGTGGAGATAACCGGTGCCAGGAGCAAAGTCGAAGCATTCATCAAACTCGTTGAAAGTTCGGGCAAGATCGTTGAAATAGCCAGAACGGGAATAGTCGCCATGAACAGGTGGAATCTTTCTAAGAAAGAAGCGTAGAGGAGGGGATATCCATGGCGAAAGTTTACTACGACAATGATGCGGATCTCGAACTTTTGAAGGGTAAAACCGTTGCGGTAATAGGCTTTGGAAGTCAAGGTCATGCCCACGCATTGAATCTGAAAGATAGCGGAATAAACGTCATTGTGGGTTTGAGACAGGGCAGCTCCAGCTGGGAGAAGGCAGAGAGTATGGGTTTGAAGGTGGCTACGGTTGCCCGAGCAGCTGAGCAAGGGGACGTGGTGATGATTCTCGTTCCTGATGAGGTCCAACCTGATCTTTACAAACGAGAGATCGAGGAGCATCTGACCCCGGAGAAGATGCTCATGTTCGCTCACGGATTCAACATCCATTATTACCAGATCGTCCCTCCGAAAGATGTGGACGTGACCATGGTAGCTCCGAAAAGTCCAGGGCACATCGTTCGAAGGGAGTACAACAATGGAAGAGGGGTGCCTGCTTTGATGGCAGTCTATCAAGACTACACCGGCAAAGCCAAGGAGCTTGCCTTGGCTTACGCCAAGGGTATCGGTGCAACCAGAGCGGGGGTTATTGAAACCACCTTCAAAGAAGAGACAGAAACGGATCTTTTCGGTGAACAGGCGGTGCTCTGTGGTGGGGTGACAGCTCTCATAAAGGCGGGATTCGAAACCTTGGTGGAGGCAGGTTATCAACCGGAGATAGCTTATTTCGAATGTCTCAACGAGTTGAAGCTTATAGTCGACCTGATATACGAAGGTGGATTGTCGTACATGCGATATTCCGTTAGTAACACCGCGGAATATGGAGATTACATAAGCCAGGAGAGGATCATCACGGAGGAGGTCAAAGAGAACATGAGACAGATATTGAAGGATGTTCAAAGCGGAAAATTCGCCAAAGACTGGATACTCGAAAACGCGGCAGGAAAGCCTTATTTCTACACCATGAGAAAGAGAGAGTCGGAGCATCTTATAGAAAAAGTGGGGAAAGAACTCAGGAAGATGATGCCGTGGATAAAAGAGGGAAAAGGTAATGCGAAGTGACGTTGTGAAAAAGGGAGTTGAAAGGGCACCTCACAGATCTCTTCTTAAAGCTTTGGGTATAACGAAGGCCGAGTTCGTCAGACCATTCATAGGAATCGCCAGCTCCGAAAACGAGGTAGTTCCAGGCCATATCCATCTCGGTAAGATTGTGGAAGCTGTCAAAGCTGGAGTGAGAATGGCAGGGGGTGTTCCCTTCGTTTTTTCAACCATCGGAATATGCGACGGGATAGCTATGGATCACAAAGGTATGAAGTTTTCCCTGCCTTCAAGAGAGATCATCGCAGACTCGGTGGAGATAGTCGCTAATGCGTTTCCCTTTGATGGTCTGGTCCTTGTTTCCAATTGCGACAAGATAACACCTGGTATGTTGATGGCTATGGGTAGGCTAAACGTACCTTCTATTCTGGTGTCTGGAGGTCCCATGCTTTCTGGTAGCTACAGGGGAAGAAGGGTCGATTTGATAACCGTCTTCGAAGCGGTGGGAATGTACAAGGCTGGAAAGATCGGGGAGGAAGAGCTGCTTGAAATAGAAAACGTGGGATGTCCTGGAGCTGGATCGTGTGCAGGACTCTTCACGGCAAACTCTATGAACGCGCTTTCGGAGGCTCTCGGCCTGGCATTGAAGGGCAACGGTACCATCCCTGCAGTGTACGCCGAAAGAGTAAGGATGGCGAAAGAAGCAGGGATGAGAGTCGTAGAGTTAGTGGAAAAAGGCTTGAAACCTCGAGATGTGGTCGATCATGATTCTTTTGCCAACGCCATTGCACTGGATTTGGCCCTTGGTGGCTCCACCAACACAGTTTTGCACCTCAAAGCCATAGCGGAAAGCTTTGGTATAAACTTGGACATCGGACTCTTTGACGAGATGAGTAGGAAAGTGCCGCATCTTTGCAACCTCTCGCCGGTAGGCCCGCACGATATCGAAGATTTGCATCAAGCTGGGGGGATATACGCCGTCCTCAGGAGATTGAAAGACGGAGGACTTTTGAAGGAGGATGCGATGACTGTCTACGGTCGCAGAATAGGGCAACTCGTCGAAGATGCGAGGGTTCATAACGACGACGTGATACGACCGCTGGAAAGACCTTACCACAAAGAAGGTGGACTGGGTGTGTTCTATGGGAGTCTCGCTCCAGAAGGAGCGGTAGCCAAGCTTTCGGGCATTCCGGAGAAGATGAGGCAACACATCGGCCCTGCAGTCGTCTTTGAAGACGGAGAGATCGCTACCAGGGCCATACTTTCTGGAAAGGTGAAGAAAGGGGACGTCGTGGTGATAAGGTACGAGGGGCCAAAGGGTGGTCCAGGAATGAGGGAGATGCTTTCTCCAACTTCAGCAATAGCGGGGATGGGGCTCATCGAGGACGTCGCATTGATCACAGATGGGAGGTTCTCTGGGGGCTCGCGTGGCGCGGTAATCGGTCACGTTTCTCCTGAAGCAGCGGAAGGGGGTCCCATTGCCATTGTCGAAAACGGTGATCGGATAGAAATTGATGTAGAGAAAAGAGAGATAAACCTGCTCGTAGACGAAGAAGAAGTGAAGAGAAGATATAGTGCCTTGAAAAAGCACAAACCGGAAGTGAGAGAAGACGTTCTGAAGAGATATTCCTACTTGGTTCGATCGGCGTCCACCGGGGCCATGCTGAAGAGATTCTGAAGGGGGGAGTTCGGTTGGGATCAGCTGTGAAGATTTACGACACCACCTTGAGAGATGGGGCGCAGGCTTTTGGCGTTTCTTTTTCTCTCGAGGACAAGCTCAGAATAGCCGAAGCCCTCGACGACCTCGGTATACACTATCTTGAAGGAGGTTGGCCAGGTTCCAACCCAAAAGATATAGCGTTTTTCGAGAAGATAAAGAAGTTCCCATTGAAGAACATCAGGGTGGCGGCTTTCAGCTCTACGAGACGTCCAAGGATGAAGATTGAAGAGGATAAGAACATTCAAACGCTTCTGAAAGCGGAAACACCGGTCTATACCATTTTCGGAAAGAGTTGGGATCTGCACGTGCTGGAAGCTATCAAAACCACCCTTGAGGAGAATCTGGGGATGATCTACGATACCATAGCGTATCTGAAAAAATTCGCCGACGAGGTTATCTACGATGCAGAACACTTTTTCGATGGTTACAAGTCCAACAGAGAGTATGCTCTGGAAAGCATCAGAACCGCCGCTCAAGCGGGGGCTGATTGTATAGTGTTGGCGGACACCAATGGGGGCACCATGTGGTACGAGCTGGAGGAGATAGTAGAAGACGTTAAGAGAAATCTCTCTGTTCCTTTGGGAATACACACCCACAACGATTCCGACCAGGCGGTGGTGAACTCCTTGGTTGCCGTCAAAAAAGGTGTAGTGCACGTTCAAGGTACCATAAATGGTTTGGGAGAGAGGTGCGGAAACGCCAATCTCTGTTCGGTGATTCCGAATCTTGTTTTCAAGATGGAAATCGAGGCAATTCCGAAAGAGAGAGTGAAGAAACTTTCATCCGTTTCTCGACTGGTCTCAGAGCTTTCCAACAAACCTCACGACGAGCACATGCCTTATGTGGGTGAAAATGCGTTTGCTCACAAGGGCGGGGTGCATGTTTCAGCGGTCAAAGTAAACCCCAAAACGTACGAGCACATCGATCCAAGACTCGTTGGAAACGAGAGAAAGATATCCGTTTCCGAGCTTTCCGGAAGGAGTAACATTCTCGAGAAGGCGAGGGAAATGGGAATAAAGTTGGACAGGACATCGCCGGCAGTGCGGGAAGTTTTGAAAAAAGTCAAGGAGTTGGAAGCTCAAGGATATCACTTCGAAGGTGCCGAGGCGTCCTTTGAGCTGCTCTTCAAGGAGATGACGGGGGAGAAGAAGAAGTACTTTGATTTCTTGGGTTTCAACGTTGTCACTTGGAGGCAAGATGGGAGAGTCTATTCGGAAGCTTCTGTCAAGGTGAAGGTACCAGACGAAGTGGCGAAAAAACGAGGATTTGAAGAATCTTTTGAGCACACCGCCGCTGATGGTGAGGGTCCTGTAGATGCACTTGACAAAGCGGTTAGAAAGGCGCTTGAGAAATTCTATCCGTCCCTCAAGAAAGTGAGGTTGGCAGATTACAAGGTGAGAATCCTCAACGGTCAGGCAGGAACCAGGGCCACTACGCGAGTGTTGATCGAATCCACAGATGGTGAGAGACGATGGGGAACGGTGGGCGTGTCTTCCAACATCATCAACGCCTCGTGGTCAGCGTTGGTGGATTCGTTGGTCTACAAGCTCTACTTGGAAGAGAAGGAGAGGGCATAAGATGAGAGTAAAGATATTTGATACCACTCTTCGAGATGGCGAGCAGTCTCCGGGAGCTTCCATGTCGGTGGAAGAGAAAGTGGAAGTGGCTCTGATGCTGGAGCATCTCGGAGTTGACTTGATAGAAGCGGGTTTCCCGGTTTCCTCACCGGTACAGTTCAAAGGGGTGAGAAAGGTAGCGGAGCGTGTCAGAAAAGCGACCGTCGTAGCGTTGGCCAGGTGTGTTGAGAAGGATATAGATGCAGCGTATGAAGCGTTGAAGGAGAACAAGAACAGGATGATACACGTCTTCATCGCAACTTCACCTATTCACAGGAAATACAAACTGGGGATGGAGAAGGAAGAGATACTGGAAAGAATCCGCAAGTACGTAAGCTACGCCAAAAAGTACAGTGAATTCGTCGAATTTTCCGCAGAAGACGCTTCCAGAACCGAACTCCCCTTCCTCTTGGAGGTTGTTAAGACGGCCATAGAAGCGGGAGCCAGCACGGTCAACATACCTGACACTGTTGGATACGCCATTCCTGAGGAATTCGGCGCGATGATCAAAGCTATAAAAGAGGGAGTTCCGAGGATAGAAAATGTCGATCTCTCCGTTCACTGCCACAACGATCTGGGGCTCGCGCTGGCCAATTCTATAGCTGCTGTGCGTAGTGGAGCTACGCAGGTGGAAGTGACGTTGAACGGCATAGGTGAACGAGCAGGAAACTGTGCGCTTGAAGAATTCGTCATGGCTGCCAAGGTGAGGAAGGATATTTTAGGATTCGAAACCGGGGTGGACCCTGCATTGCTTTATCCAGCTTCGAGGTTACTGGTACACATCACTGGAATGATACCCTCGAGAAACAAAGCCATAGTGGGGGAAAACGTGTTCTTGCACGAATCGGGAATACACCAGGATGGTGTGTTGAAGATGAGGGAAACGTACGAGATCATGAAGCCTTCGGATGTAGGACGTTCATCTGAGACTCTGGTTATGGGTAGGCATTCCGGAAAGCATGCCCTCAAGAAGAAATTGGAAACTTATGGCATCCATATAGATGCGGAGAGGTTCCAGAAGGTTTTTGAGCGCTTTCTCGAGTTGGCAGATAAGAAGAAGGAAGTCTACGACGACGATCTTCTCTCCATTGTTTCAGAGGTTCTCAGAGAACCTCTCCGCGGTTACAAGCTTACACATTTTCACGTCTACACCGGAAACACCGTGATCCCCACGGCTACGGTGAAGCTCCATGCGGGAGAAGAGGGAAAGGATGCGGCAGAAACAGGAGATGGTCCCATTGACGCCATCTTCAGAGCTATAGACAGAGTCACCGGTCTGGCTACCAGACTCGAAGAGTACGTTATACAAGCGGTGGGATCGGGGAAAAATGCTCAAGGTGAAGTCAAACTGACTCTACAGATAGGTCAGGGGCGGTACAGCGGAAGAGGCGTTTCTACCGATATTGTGGAAGCTTCCGCCATGGCCTATGTGAACGCCATCAACAAGTACCTTTTAGCGAAGAAAGGAGCTTTCGAAAAAGGCGTGGCGAAGGAAGGTGGAGGACATGACATTGGCTCAAAAGATACTGGCACGGAAGGCTGGCAAGAGCAGAGTTGAGCCTGGTGAATTTCTCCTGCTGGATGTTGATGTGGCCCTCGCCAACGATATAACGGCCCCTCTGGCCATCCAAAAATTCAAAGAATATGGTGGCGAGAAGGTACACGATCCTGACAGAATCGTCCTGGTGCCGGACCATTTCGTTCCGAACAAGGATATCGAATCCGCCATGCAGGTGAAGCTGCTTAGAGAATTCGCCGAGGAGCAGGGCATAAAGCACTTCTACGAGGTTGGAAGGATGGGTATAGAGCATGTTCTTCTTCCTGAGGAAGGCTTGGTCAAGTCGGGAGATTTGGTGGTGGGAGCAGATTCCCACACCTGCACTTATGGTGCTCTCGGTGCTTTTGCTACTGGTGTGGGGTCGACAGACATAGCTGGGGTGTATCTAACAGGTAGGGTCTGGCTGAGAGTACCAGAAAGTATAAAGGTTCAACTGGTGGGGAGTTTCAAAGATTTCGTCACCGCAAAAGATGTCATTCTCAAGCTTATCTCCATTTTGGGAGTGGACGGAGCCAACTACAGGGCTCTCGAATTCTTTGGCCCAGCTCTCAGGGAGATCTCCATGGACGGTAGGTTCACGATATCCAACATGGCGATAGAAGCGGGTGGTAAAGCAGGACTCTTCCCTGTGGACGAAGTCACGATGGCTTATGAAAAGGAAAGAAACATAGAGGTTGAAACACTTTCGGTGGATGAAGATACTGTCTATTGGAAAGAAGTGCATCTCGATCTTTCTCAACTCGAGCCCCAGGTGGCATACCCTTTCTTACCTTCCAACACGAAGGACGTGACCGAGGCCGAGAGGGAGGGGATAAAGGTCGACCAGGTAGTCATTGGGAGTTGCACCAACGGTAGGATCGAGGATCTAAGGTTGGCGGCGCAGGTTCTGAAAGGCCGCAAGGTGGCTCCACATGTTCGCTGCATCGTGATACCTGGTTCTCAAAATGTGGTGAAGCGAGCTTTGAAAGAAGGGCTTGTGGATATCTTTCTTGAGAGCGAATGTGTCTTCTCTACACCAACGTGCGGACCGTGTCTCGGCGGACACATGGGGGTCCTTGCAGAAGGTGAGGTGGCCGTTTCTACCACCAACAGAAACTTTGTGGGGAGGATGGGTCACCCAAAAAGCAAGGTCTTTCTCGCTTCTCCTGCCGTAGCAGCGGCCAGCGCGGTAAGAGGGTACATAGCCGATCCGAGACGTTTGTGAAGGTGGAGGGAGAAAAGATGAAGATCAGAGGTAAGGTCTTCGTGTTCGGCAACAACGTCAATACTGACGAGATCATTCCTGCACGATACCTCAACACGGCGGATCCTACCGAGCTTGCAAGATATTGCATGGAAGATGCAAGACCGGGTTTCGGCCGAGGGACAGATATAAAGGGCAGTATCATAGTGGCTGGTGAGAACTTCGGGTGTGGTTCTTCAAGAGAACATGCTCCTGTGGCTATAAAAGCGGCTGGTATATCCTGTGTCATGGCCAGGTCGTTCGCCAGAATATTCTTCAGAAACGCCATCAATATCGGTCTACCCATCGTGGAACTGACGGAAGCCGACACCTTCGAAGAAGGGGATATTGCAGAAGTGGATTTGGAAACTGGCAAGGTTAGAAACATCACCAAAAGTACAGAATACAACGCAAAACCCTACCCTGCATTTTTGAGAAAGATCGTTGAAGCTGGGGGATGGTTGGAATACTGCGTGAAGTCCCTTCAATCCCTTTCTTAACGGGAAAGGTGGGAGGGTGTGAGAAACGTGGGCTTCAAGGTAGCAGGTTTACCAGGTGATGGTATCGGTCGGGAGAAAATGAGAG